>JAZNLY010000118.1:0-3494 GCA_045579305.1 Candidatus Fimenecus sp.
TTTGATTACTAATGCTATCAAAGGAACTCAGGATACACTCCCTAAGGATAGCTACAAAATTCAATACGTGGAATCAGCAGTCAGAGAAACTGCTGAAAACTTCGGTTTTCACGAAATGAGAACTCCTGTTTTTGAACATACTGAACTTTTCCAGCGTGGTGTTGGTGAAACAACTGATGTTGTTCAGAAGGAAATGTACACATTTGAGGATAAGGGTGGCAGAAGCATCACACTCCGTCCTGAAGGCACAGCAGGTGCAGTAAGAGCATTCCTTGAACATGGTCTTTTCAACGAAGGACTTCCACAGAAGATTTACTATCTCACATCTTGTTACAGATATGAAAAACCTCAGGCCGGTCGTCTTCGTGAATTCCATCAGTTCGGTATTGAATGTTTCGGGGCAGGAGCTCCAAGTGCTGACGCTGAAGTTATTTCACTTGCAAACGAGGTTTTCAACTATCTTGGTGTCAATAACTTAGCTCTTGAAATCAACTCAATCGGTTGTCCTGAATGCAGAAAGCATTATCACAAGGCACTCAAAGAATATTTTGAACAGTACAAGGCTGACCTTTGCGAAACATGCCTTGGTCGTCTTGACAGAAATCCAATGAGAATTCTTGATTGTAAGAGTCCTGTCTGCTCAGGTATTGCTGAAAAAGCACCGACTGTTATCGAATTCCTTTGTGACGATTGTAAAGTGCATTTTGAAAGTGTTAAGAAATATCTTGATGCTATGAATATCGAATACACAGTAAACCCACAGATTGTCCGTGGTCTTGACTACTACACAAGAACGGTTTTTGAATTTGTTTCAAAAGAAATCGGTGCACAAGGTACAGTTTGTGGTGGCGGTCGTTACGACGGTCTTATCGCAGAAATGGGTGGTAGCCCACTTCCTGCTTGTGGTTTCGGGTTAGGTCTTGAAAGACTTTTACTTTTGATGGAAGCACAGAAAACACCATTCCCTGAACCAAAGAAATGTGACCTTTACATCGTAAGTATGGGCACAGATGCTAATATCAAGGCTGCTGAAATTGCGACTGAACTCCGTAACGAAGGAATGTGTGTTCAGTTTGATACTGTTGGTCGTGGTCTGAAACCACAGATGAAATATGCTAACAAAATCGGTGCATTATATACACTTGTTTTAGGCGACAGTGAGCTTGAAACAGGAAATATTAAACTTAAAAACATGGAAACAGGTAATGAAACAGAAATGACACTTTCTGAATTTTGCGAAAATTTCCAATCAGTAGTTATAAAAGATGCTATGTCAGGATTCGAGTCCCTTGGTGTTGAAGGCATTGATTTAGCAAGTCTTATGGGAGGCACAAACTAATGGATACAATGAACGGATTAAAAAGAACTGACTACTGTGGCACTCTCAATGCTGACTTTGTTGGCAAAGAGGTTACAGTTGCAGGTTGGGTACAGCGTCGTCGTGACCTTGGCGCACTTATTTTCATCGACCTTCGTGACAGAACAGGTGTTGTTCAGTTAGCTTTCGACGACAATACAGACAAAGAAATTTTTGATAAGGCATTCACAGTAAGAAGTGAATATGTACTTATAGCAAAAGGTATCGTCCGTGAACGTTCTTCGAAGAACAAGGACATTCCCACAGGCGACATTGAAATCGAAGTTAAAGATTTGAGAATCGTGGGTGTAAGTGAAACACCACCTTTTGAAATTGTGGAAAATTGTCAGACTTCAGAGGTAACTCGTCTTAAATATCGTTACCTTGACCTTCGTCGTCCTGACTTACAGAAAAACATTCTTCTCCGCCACAAGATTACAAAGATTACTCGTGACTATTTCGACGAAAACGGATTTATTGAAATTGAAACTCCGATGCTTATCCGTTCAACTCCGGAAGGTGCCCGTGACTTCCTTGTTCCTTCAAGAATTCACAACGGAAGCTTCTATGCTCTTCCACAGTCACCACAGCTTTACAAACAGCTTTCAATGGTAGCAGGTTTTGACAGATATATGCAGATTGCACGTTGTTTCCGTGACGAGGACCTTCGTGCTGACCGTCAGCCTGAATTCACACAGATTGACCTTGAAATGTCATTCGTTGACGTTGACGATGTTATGGGTATGGGCGAAGGCTATATCCAGAGAGTATTCAAAGAAGCTATGGGTGTTGACATCCAGTTACCACTCCCAAGACTTACCTATAAAGATGCTATGGAAAGATACGGCTCTGACAAACCTGATACTCGTTACGGAATGGAACTTTGTGACTTAGGTGACGTAGTTAAGGGTTGTGGCTTCGGCGTATTTACATCTGCACTTGAAGCAGGTGGTGCAGTTTACTGTATTACAGCTAAAAACGCAGTCAATACTCTTACAAGAAAAGAAATTGACAAGCTTACAGAATTTGTTCGCGGTATCGGTGCAAAGGGACTTGCATTTGCTCGTCTTATGCCTGATGGACTTGCATCTTCATTTGCAAAATTCCTTACAGAAGACGAAATGAATGCACTTCTTAACAAAGCAGGAGCAGAAACAGGTGACGTTGTATTAATCGTTGCTGACACAAAGAAAAACAGTGTTCTTTCTGTCCTTGGTGCTCTTCGTCAGGAAGTTGCAAAGAAACTTGATATAATTCCAACAGACAAGTTCAATCTTCTCTGGATTACTGAATTCCCATTCTTCGAGTGGGACGAGGATGCTCAGACTTTCGTTGCTATGCACCACCCATTCACATCTCCTATGGATGAATGTTTAGAATATCTTGAAACAGATAAAGCACAGGTTCGTGCAAAAGCTTATGACCTTGTTCTTAATGGTGTTGAATTGTCATCAGGTTCAATCCGTATCACTGACCCTGCTCTCCAGAAGAGAATGTTCTCACTTCTCGGTCTTTCTGACGAAGAAGCATACGAAAAATTCGGTTTCTTGACAGATGCGTTCCGTTTTGGCCCTCCTCCACACGGTGGTATGGGTATCGGTCTTGACAGACTTGTAATGCAGATGATTGGTGCTGATTCACTCCGTGATGTTATCGCATTCCCTAAGCTCCAGAATGCAAGTGAACCAATGACAGAATGTCCATCACCTGTTGATACACTCCAGCTTGATGAACTCGGAATCGCAGTTAAAGTAACAGAGGAATAAACTATGAAAAAACTTACAAGACAACTGAATATTTTACTGACTTCAGCTTGTCTTTGCTTAAGTTTTTCACTTCCTGTATTTGCTGAAAGTACAGTTAAATATTCAAATGAATTAACCGTTACCCCAATCCGTGTTTTCTTCGCAATTCTCATAATTCCAGCGTTTATCGTAATGGAAATTGCATTTGAAAAAATCCGTGAAAAGCGAGTTGCAAAGCGTAACAAAAAATACGGAAAAGATAAAGAATAAACAATCCAATTAATAAACACCCGATGAGTATTTTCATCGGGTGTTTTGTTTGTTCGACAAATTATAATTTATCGGGATAATTTAATTCATCAATTATGGTAGGGCGGTAGCTTGCTGCCGCC
>JAZNLY010000119.1:0-6297 GCA_045579305.1 Candidatus Fimenecus sp.
TTGGTGAACAGTCAACAAAGAGCCTTCGTGGTTCAAAAATGGAAGATGTTATTTTCAGCGGTACAAAGTTCCGTAAGGCGACAGGCTTTGCGGAGGTTACACTTTGTCTTGACAATACTGACCGCACACTCGGTAAGGATAGTGATGAAGTAAGCATTACTCGTCGTTTCTATCGCAGTGGTGACAGTGAATATAAAATCAATGGTGAGAGTGTAAGACTACGTGATATAAACGAATTGTTTATGGATACCGGTCTTGGTCGTGATGGTTATTCAATGGTCAGTCAGGGTAAGATTGCTGAACTCATTTCTTCAAAATCAGGTGAACGTCGTGAGATGTTTGAAGAAGCAGCAGGTATTTCTCACTTCCGTTATAAGAGACATGATGCACTTAAAAGACTTTCCCAGGCAGAGGAAAACCTTGTGCGATTAAGAGATATTTTATCGGAACTTGAAAGTCGTGTCGGACCATTAAAAACACAGAGTGAAAAGGCACAGAAGTTTTTAGTCCTTGCCGAAGAAAGAAAAAATCTTGAAATCGGTATCTGGCTTTATAATATCGAGAAGACTCAGGAAAAATTGAAGGAACAGGACAGAAAAATCGATATTGCTTCTGTTCAGTACAAGGATGCACAGCGTCAGCTTGAAGAAATTGAGCAGAAGATGAATGATATAATTGAAAAGACCCGTGAAATCAATGTGAAAATTGAGGAAGTCCGTTCATCAACATCTCATTATGAAGAACAAGCAGCTGAGCTTGAAGCACAGGCTAAAGTTTACGAGAACTCAATTTTACATAACAACGAGTCTATTGAAAGACTGGAAAAAGATAAATTGGTGGCAAATCAGGATGATTTGGACATTGATGCTCAGGTTATGGAAACAGAAGAGCAGAAGAAAAAGTCACAGGAAGGTCTTGAAGAAGCTAACAGAAAGCTTGAAGAACAGACTGCTGAAATTGAAAAGCTTCAGGTTGAAAACAACGAGTTCGCAACTGTTGCCGCTGAACTTGCAAAGGAAATCTCTTTGCTTACAGTAAATCTTGCAGATAACAGAGTTATCAGTGAAACTGCAAACTCACAGATTGAAGAAATTAATACAAGAATTACTGCAATAAACGAGCTTTTAGGTAATCGAAAAGAAGTTGTTTTAGCACTCGAAGAAAAGAAAAACAATGCTAAAAATATTCTTGATGAATGTACTGAAAAAATCAACGGATATAAAAATGCCGTTGACGGTTACAGAATAAAAGTACAGACAAGAACTGAAAAGAAGGAAAAGGTCAATGCTGAAATCAACACGCTTCAGAGTGAAATTGACCGTAAGAATGAAAGAATCAGAATTCTTGATGACCTTGAAAAGAATATGGAGGGTTATCAGGGCTCTGTACGTAGCGTTATGAAAGAAAGCAAGCGTGGTGCATTAAGAGGCATTCACGGACCACTTTCACAACTCATAACTGTTAAGGACAAATATTCAGTAGCAGTTGAAACTGCTCTCGCAAATGCTATTCAGAATGTTGTTGTTGATAACGAAAACGATGCGAAAAAGGCTATCGCATTCCTGAAAGAAACTCGTGGTGGACGTGCAACATTCTTACCACTTACTGCAATCAAGTCGAGAAGTCTTGATGAAAAAGACCTTGATGATTGCTATGGTTATGTAAATATTGCTTCTGAACTTGTTTCAACTGACAGACAATACAGAGATATTATCGAAAATCTCCTTGGTAAAACTGTTGTTTGTGAGGATATAGATTCTGCCATTTCAATGGCAAAGAAATATAAAAACAGATTTAAAATTGTTACACTTGATGGCCAGGTTATCAATGCCGGTGGTTCAATGACCGGTGGTAGTAAGGCTCATGGCGTAGGAATGCTCAGTCGTAGTAACGAGATTGAAAAGCTGACTGCAAGTGTAAAGAATTTGGAAGAAAAGAAAGAATCACTTCTTATTCAGGAAAAAATGCTTTCAGAGGATTTGGCAGCTGCTATTGCTGACCTGAATGGTATCGAGGGTGATATTCTTTCCGCAAACGAAGAAAAAATCCGTCTTGAGGGTGAATATAACCTTGCTGCCCAGCAGTATGAAACTTCATCAGGTGGAGTTGGTGAACTCATCGAAGAAGAAAGAATACTTACAGAAAGAATTGAAAAAATAAAAGAAGATAGTCATACAGCAAAAACAAAAGTTGAAGAATTAACTGTTGAAATTGCAGAAAAAGAAAAGAGCCTTGAAGCAGTCAGTGGTGACAGAGAGAGTCTTACCCTTGTCCGCGAAGAGCTTTCACAGAAGGCTGAACAAATTCGTCTTGAGATTCTTAGCTTTGAAAAAGATATTGAATCTGCTGATGACAATATTCGCAGACTTAATATTCTCAAGGGTTCACATTCTGACCGATTAGAAGAGCTGGACAAGGAAATCGAAGCATTCAGAAATAAAAATATCTGGCTAACAAAGGATATCGAAAGCTTACATGAATCCGCAGAGGCACTTCGTAAGCAGTGTGGCGATGCAAAGACAGATGTTGACGTGTTGCTTGATGCGCGTGCACAGTTGGAAAAAGAAAATACCGACCTTCGTAATCTTGAAAAAGAAAAGAGTTCTGAAAGGGAGCGAATCAGCGGTGACCTTGCTCGTCTTGAAGAGCGAAAAGCATCAATGCTCAATGAGTATGAGGAGTACAACTCAAAGCTTTATGATGAGTATCAGTTGACAAGACGTGAGGCTATTGCTCTTGAAATCGTAATCGAAAATATCGGTGACGCAAGAACTCGTCTTTCAGCACTCAAGAATGAAATCAGAGGACTTGGTTCAGTTAATGTTTCTGCTATTGATGAGTACAAGGAAGTTTCTGAAAGATATGAATTTATGTCAGAACAAATCGGAGATGTTGAAAAATCAAAGGCAGAGCTTATAAGACTTATTGATGACCTTACAACAAAGATGAGCGTTCAGTTCCGTGAACAGTTCCAGAAAATCAATGTTGCATTCGGTGAAACCTTTGCTGAGCTTTTTGGTGGTGGTAAAGCAGAATTGGTGCTTGAAGATGAGATGAATGTCCTTGAATGTGATATTGAAATCAAGGTTCAGCCACCGGGCAAAAATGTTCAGAATATCAACCTGCTTTCAGGTGGCGAAAAAGGACTTTCTGCTATTGCACTTCTCTTTGCAATTCTTAAAGTTACTCCTGCACCATTCGTAATTTTCGACGAGGTTGAGGCAGCACTTGACGATGTCAACGTTGTGCGTTATGCACAATATGTAAGAAGAATGACAAAGAATACACAGTTTATTCTTATTACTCACCGTCGTGGCACAATGGAAGAAGCAGATATGCTTTATGGTGTTACAATGCAAGAAGAAGGCGTGTCAAAGATTTTAGAGTTGAAAACTGCTGAACTGGCTCGTAAATTAGGGTTAGCTTAATTTAGATACAAGTCATTCTGAGCGAAGCGAAGAATCTCAATAAACAAGCACCAAGATACAGAGATTCTTCGTCGTTACACTCTTCAGAATGACATAAAAACAAATTCTCGAAAGGAATATCATTATGGGAATTTTTAAGAAAATAAATTTTGGTCTGACAAAGACAAGAAATAAAATGGCGGGAGCTATTGATGATATGCTCGATAGCTTCGACGAAATTACAGAGGACCTTTATATTGAACTTGAAGAGATTCTTGTTATGGGCGACGTTGGTGTTACAACTGCCGTTGAAATTACACAGAAACTTCGTGAAGAAGCCGAAAAAGGTAAAATTAAGGATGCAAATGAGGTCCGTCAGAAAATTAAGGAAATTATTTCTGAATTTCTTTATGGTGGCGAGGATATGGGTCTTATTACAGTGCCTTCAATCATCCTTGTTATCGGTGTAAATGGTGTTGGTAAAACAACAACAATCGGTAAAATGGCTGCTATGTATAAGGCACAGGGCAGGAGCGTTATTCTCGGCCCTGCCGACACATTCCGTGCTGCTGCTATTGACCAGTTGCAAATCTGGGCTGACCGTGCCGGTGTTGATATCATTAAACACAAAGAGGGTGCTGACCCTGCTGCAGTTGTATTTGATACAATAAGTGCTGCAAAGGCAAGAGATAGTGAAATTGTCATTATCGATACTGCGGGACGACTTCACAATAAGAAAAATCTTATGGACGAGCTTAATAAGATTTATCGTGTTATCGACCGTGAATTGCCATATTCTGACCGTGAAGTTTTGTTGGTGCTTGATGCAACAACAGGTCAGAATGCAGTTAATCAGGCAAGAGAATTCAAGTCGGTTGCTGATATTACTGGTATCGTACTTACAAAACTTGACGGTACTGCCCGTGGCGGCGTTGTTCTCGCAATCAAGAACGAGCTTGGAATTCCGGTTAAGTTTATCGGTGTGGGCGAACAGATTGACGACTTGCAACCATTCAAACCATCAGCCTTTGCAGATGGCTTGTTTGATAAGATAGAGTACAAGGATGAGGAGGATATCCAGATTGAAATTGTTGAAGAGAGTAAACAAGAACTCGAAGAAGTTAATGAAGATATTTTACAAAAAGAAGAACTCACCCTTGAACACGCTGGAGGAAATGAAGAAGATTCCGACACAGTTGACAGCGGATTGGAACAGGAAGAAGAGGTAACAGAAACAGAAGAAGGAACAGTAGAAGAAACAGAAACTGAAACTGAGTCTGAACCGGAGAAAAAAGAAAAGAAGAGAAGGGGATTCTTTGGACTTTTTAATCGCAACTCATAATATGAAAAAACAAGCCGAGTTACAGAGAATTCTGGCTCCGCTTGGTATAAATGTTTTAACTGCTGATATGGCAGGAATTGAACTTTCCGAGGTTGACGAAACCGGGGAAACTTTTGAAGAAAATGCATTTTTAAAGGCTGATAGTGGCTGTAAAGAAAGCGGAATGGTCTGTGTTGCAGACGATTCAGGACTTATGGTTGACTACCTTGACGGTGCACCGGGTGTGTATTCGGCTCGTTTCGGTGGTGAACACGGGAATGATGCAAAAAACAACGAAAAACTTCTGGGATTAATGAAGAATGTTCCTGATGAGGAGAGAACCGCACGATTTGTTAGTTGTGTTTGTTGCTGTTTTCCTGATGGAAGAAGCTTTACTGTCCGTGGCACATGCGAAGGAATTATTGCACACGAAGTGCATGGAAATGGTGGGTTTGGTTATGACCCTGTTTTCCTTGTAGGGGAAAAGACATTCGGTGAACTTTTTGCAGAAGAAAAAGACAAAGTAAGTCACCGTGGAAATGCACTTAGAAAATTTGTAGAAGAATTACCAAAATATTTATAAAGAGATTGGTCATTCTGAGTATAGCGAAGAATCTCATATAGATTCTTCGTCACTTCGTTCCTCAGAATGACAAACAAAAGATAGTAGTTTTAGGAGAATAATATGACAAGTAAGGAAAGAGCATATTGGAGAGGTCAGGCTAATGGACTTCAGGCATTATTCCAGGTTGGCAAGGGTGGAATTTCAGATGCACTTATAAAGCAGACTGATGACGCACTCAGAGCACGTGAGCTTATTAAAATTAAAGTGCTTTTAGAAACAAGCCCTGAAAAGCCGAAGGAAATCGCACAGAAATTAGCAGAAGCAACAAACAGTGATTGTGTTGGTGTTATCGGTGGCAGTATGATATTCTATCGTTATAACCCAGAACTTCATAAAGATGAAAAGAAGAAGGCGAGAAAATGAAAATAGGTATTTTTGGCGGAACATTCAACCCTCCACACAAAGGACACAAAAGAATGATTGACAGAATGTCAGCAGAATTGGAGCTTGATAAGGTAATTATCATTCCAAATAAGATTCCTACACATAAGCGTTGTGATGACCTTGCAGATAATCATCATAGAGTTGCTATGTGTAAAATCGCATTCAATGAACCAAAATATGAAATCAGCACAATGGAAATGGACCGAGATACTGACAGTTACACAATTTTCACAGTCAATGAATTGATGAAACAGTATCCTAATGATGAATTGCATCTCATTATCGGTTCCGATATGTTCCTTATTTTCCATAAGTGGTACAAGCACAAGGAGTTGCTTGAAAAATGCAAAATCTGTGTTGCATCCCGTGACAATGACGAAAATATTCAGAAGCTTCGTGCTTATGCATTTGAACAGTTGGGAATTTATATGCCTGAGCTTGATGCAAAGAGTGTACATATTTCACTTCTTGATGCTTATGAAGTAAGTTCAAGTGAAATCAGGGAAAGAATAAAACAGGAAAAGAGCCTTTATGGTCTTGTTGCCCCTGAAATTATTGAA
>JAZNLY010000120.1:0-3113 GCA_045579305.1 Candidatus Fimenecus sp.
ACCGATTGCAAGTTTTATGGGATTCGGAGATGAACAGATAAACTATGAAGAAGGTGGTGCGGAAACATTTGCTACCATTTTGCTTTTGCTCTGCATAGTAGCAGTTTGCCTGTATCCATGGATAAGTAAACGACGAATAGATGCAAGAAACCTGTATAATATGTTGTTTTTAACTATGGGCTCTACCGTATTGCTTTATCATAACCAGAGCTTTATGCGTATTCAGCAGTATTTCTCATTGATTATTATGGTAATGGTGCCTGAAATTATTTTGACCGTAGAAAAGAAATATCGTGTGTGGCCATATATGGCAGTTGTTGTTGTTTTGGTTATTTATCTTATCAAGGTTAATCCGGAATATAGTTTTTTCTTTATGGAGTAATACGGAGGGGAAAAATGAAGATTTTACAGATAAACTGTGTATATAACATAGGAAGTACAGGTAGAAGTAAGGCTGATTTTCAAAAATTCACAAGTGAAAACACGGACTATATCTGTAAAACAGCATTTTCTTATGGTGGTACAGCAGATGATGGTTATATAGTCGGAAATAAGCTTGACCGTAAAATTCATGGAGTATTATCAAGATTTTTGGGAAAACAAGCCTGGTTTTCACACAGTTCAACAAAAAAACTACTGAAATTCATTGATGAGTTTTCTCCCGACATTATACAGCTTGGTAATCTTCATGGTAATTTTATCAATTTTCCCATGTTGATGAAGTATATTGCGAAAAAAGATATTGCCACAGTCCTTACTTTGCATGATTGTTGGTTTTTTACCGCAAAATGTTGTCACTATATCAATGATGATTGTTATCGTTGGCAGACGGGCTGTTATGATTGTCCACGTCTTAAACAGGATAACCCAAGTTGGTTTATGGACAAAACACCACAGCTCTGGAAGGAAAAACGTGAACTTTTTGGTGCTGTTCCTCGTCTTGCAGTTGTTGGGGTTTCAGAATGGACGGCTTATGAGGCAAAAAAATCACCACTGATGGAAAATGCTAAAATCATCACTCATATATACAACGGTATAGATGAAAAAGTTTTCAAGCCAACAGAAAGCAATATCAGGGAAAAATATGGTCTTGAGAATAAAAAAATTATTCTTGGTGTTTCATCCGGTTGGTTAGCAAGTAAGGGCTTGTTTGAAATTATAGAACTCTCAGAGATGCTTCCTGAAGATTGTCAGATAGTTCTTGTTGGCAATATGCCGGATAATTTACCAAAATGCAATATTCTTAATATTCCTGCAACTGAAAATGTTGAAGAGTTGGTGAAGTGGTATTCAGTGGCTGATGTGTTTATTAATATGTCAAAGGCGGAAACATTCGGAAAGGTTTCTGCTGAAGCTTTGATGTGTGGAACACCGGTTGTATGTCTTGATAATACAGCCAGTCCGGAACTTATCGGTGACAATTGTGGTTACGTATGTGAAAGTGACAATGTTGAAGACTTTAAAAAATACGTAATGAAAGTACTGGAAAATGGGAAATCAGCATATAGTGATTCCTGCCTGACTTTTGCCAGAAACAATTTCACAGTAGAGAACAATTACAGAGAATACCTGAATCTTTACAGTATTTTGCTTGGTGAATAAAATGAAAAAAATCTTTTATCTCGGTTATTACGACACATATAAAAACAGACACGAAAAACGTGTGTATTTTGCTGTTGGTGCTAATAAGATGTCATATATTGTTTCCGTTATGGAAAAGGCAGGGTATACAGTTGAGCTTGTTTCGATGTCAAGTACAAGAGGAACAAATAAGTTTGACGGCAGGACGGAAAAAATTGGTAAAAACAGTAATCTCGTACTTTTTAAAACATTACCGATGGGTAATAAAATAAAGTACATAAATTCTGTGTTGTATTCAAGGTGTCAGCTTATAAAGCATATAGTTAAAAATGTGAAAAAAAATGATACGCTTGTGGTGTATCATTCTGTCGGTTATGCAGATGTAGTCAGAATACTGAGAAAACTATTAAAATTCAACCTTGTTCTGGAGGTTGAGGAGATTTATTCTGACGTTAATAATTCAGAGAAAGGTCGGAAAAAAGAAGAGAAAATATTTGAAGTGGCAGATTCATATATTTTTTCGACCGAATTGCTTAATGAGAAAATAAACAGAAATAATAAACCATATTGCATAAGTTATGGTACATACCAGGTGGAAGAAGACAGAAATTGTAAATTTGACGATGGAAAAATACATGCAATATATGCAGGAACTTTCAACCCTCATAAAGGTGGATTGAATGGTGCATTGTCAGCTGTTCCATATCTTGGTTCACAATATCATGTTCATATACTTGGAAAAGCCAGTGATGAATTTAACAAAAATTTATACAAAAACATTGATAAAATATCACAGCAAACGCAGTGCACAGTAACCTATGACGGATTTTTGCGTGGCGAGGACTATATTAGATTTTTACAGAGCTGTCATATAGGGCTTAGTACACAAGACCCTTCAAAGAAATTTAACGATACTTCTTTTCCATCAAAAATTTTATCATATCTGTCAAATGGTCTTCGTGTGGTTTCAATAAGAATACCGGTTGTTGAAAAGGCGGAAATCTCACCATTAATATATTTCTATGATGAAAATAGTGGCGAGGAAATCGCAAAGACAATCAGTAGTGTTGACGTTGATTCACCATATGATAGCAGATTAGTGATACAACAGCTTGACGACAATCTTGCAAATGAATTAAAAAAGATTCTATAGATACATAATTGAGATTTATGTTAGTATAAACGAAAACACATGAGAGGTATAATACAATGAAAAAGATTTTCTATCTTGGATATTATGACATACCTGAAAATAAAAGTGAGAATCGAACAGTAGTTCTTGCTGCAACCAATAAGATGACATATATAATTTCTGCTATGGAAAAAGCAGGATATGAAGTTGATGTTATATCTGCTTCGGGAACTGGTAATCAGCAAAAATATAAAGGTAAGGTTGTAGAGGTTGGCAAGAATTCTAAGCTCATTTTATTCAAAACTTTGCCTTGGGGCAAAAAAATAAAAAGAGTTAAAAGTGTTTTGTATTCAAAGATTCAACTTATAAATTACATTTTTAAAAATATCGGAAAAGAAGA
>JAZNLY010000121.1:0-10168 GCA_045579305.1 Candidatus Fimenecus sp.
CAGAAATTTACTTTGACCGTGGTGAAAAATACGGCTGCGGTTCACCCGATTGTGGTGTAGGCTGCGAATGTGACAGATTCATTGAAGTATGGAACCTTGTTTTCACACAGTTCTCAAATGATGGTGAGGGCAATTACACAAAACTTGATCGTTGCAATATTGATACAGGTATGGGACTTGAACGTCTTGCTTGTATTATGCAGGATGTTGACAATCTTTTCGAGGTTGATACAGTTCAGAATATTATGAAGCACATTATTGATATTTCAGGTATTGAATATCATAAGGATGCTAAAAAGGATATTTCACTTCGTGTTATTACTGACCATATCCGTAGTACAACATTTATGGTTTCTGACGGTGTTCTTCCATCTAACTCAGGTCGTGGATATGTTCTTCGTCGTCTTCTTCGTCGTGCTGCTCGTCACGGAAGACTTATCGGCATTGACCGACCATTCCTCGCAGAGGTTTGCGACACAGTAATCAAGGAAAATGCAAATGCATATCCAAACCTTGTTGAAAAACAGGATTACATTAAGAAAGTTATCGCAATGGAAGAAGAAAGTTTCTATAAGACAATTGATAGTGGTTTAGGTCTTCTTAACGAAATGATGGCTAACTCAAAAGATGGTGTTCTTTCAGGCGAGGATGCGTTCAAGCTTCAAGATACATTCGGCTTCCCAATTGATTTGACAAAGGAAATCGTAGCAGAAAACAATATGACTGTTGATGAAGATGCTTTTAAGGCTCTCGTTGAAGAAGCAAGAATGAAGGCTAAATCTGTTAAGCGTGACGGTGCAGAAACTGACTGGAGAAATACTGGAGTTTCATTTAAGGATATTACGAAAACAGAATTTACAGGCTATGAAGAAAATAATACAGAAGCAACTGTTGTAGCTCTCGTTTCAAATGGTGAAAGAGTTGATTTTGTAGAGTCGGGTGACGCAATTCTCGTTCTTGATAAAACATCTTTCTATGCAGAAAGTGGCGGTCAAGTAGGGGACAAGGGTGTTATCACACTTGGTGACAGCACATTTGAAGTATTAAACACTACAAAGGATGCTGACGGTGTTGTTCTTCACCACGGTACACATAACGGTGACGCTGTTAAGGTCGGTGATACAGCAGTAACTTCATATAACGAAGAAAACAGAAAAGCAATTATGAGAAATCATACTGCTGCTCATCTTCTTCAGGCAGCACTTCGCTCTGTTCTCGGTACTCATGTTGAGCAGGCAGGTCAGCTTGTAGATGCAAATGAGGTTCGTTTTGACTTCACTCATTTTACAGGTATGACAGGTGAAGAACTTAAAAAGGTTGAAGACCTTGTAAATGAAGAAATTCTTAATGCAACAGAAATGCTTATTAAGGAAATGCCTATTGACGAAGCAAAAGCTATGGGTGCTATGGCTCTCTTCGGTGAAAAGTATGGTGACGTTGTCCGTGTTGTTAAAGCAAGTGACTTTTCAACAGAACTCTGCGGCGGTACTCACGTTGACAATACAGGCAAAATTGGTCTTTTCAAGATTGTTTCTGAATCTTCAGTTGCAGCAGGTGTTCGTAGAATTCAGGCTGTAACCGGTAAAAATGTTCTTAAATATATTGATGAAAAGAATGAACTTCTTTATACAACTGCTGAAGCTTTCAAGGTTGGAAATGTTTCTGCACTTCCACAGAAGGCAGTTGCAATAGCAAATGACCTTAAGGTAAAAGAAAAGGAAATTGCAACACTTAAAGCAGAAATCAACTCATTCAAGACTGCAGGCATTATGGCAGGTGCAGTAGATGTAAATGGTGTTCAGCTTGTAGTTTATTATGCAGGTGAACTTGATGCTAACTCACTTCGTTCTATGGCTGAAACTGCAAGAGATTCTGCTCCTAACACAGTTGCAGTAATCGCAGGTTCAAATGCAGAAAAAGGAACTTGCTCATTTGCTTGTGCTTGTGGCAAGGATGCAATCGGTATGGGCGCTCACGCGGGTAACATTGTCCGTGAGGTTGCTAAGGTTGCAGGTGGCTCAGGCGGTGGCAAACCTGATATGGCTATGGCAGGCGGTAAGGATATTTCAAAGATTGACGATGCTTTGATGTCTGCAAAAGAGATTCTTGCATCAATGATTAAATAATGAGGTGAATATTATGGATTGTCTTTTTTGTAAAATAGCAAATGGTGAAATTCCATCAAATAAGGTATATGAAGATGATAAAATCTTCGCATTCCACGATATTGCTCCTCAGGCAGACACCCATGTGCTTGTAATTCCCAAAGACCACGTTGCAAGTAGCGCAAACGACGTGAATGCAGAAAACTGTGAAACAATCGGTTATCTTTTTTCAAAGATTCCTGAAATTGCAAAACTTGCCGGTGTTGATAGCTACAGAATCATCAACAACTGTGGTGAAAAAGCAGGACAGACAGTTATGCACATTCATTTCCACATTTTAAGTGGAGATAATCTCTCAGAGAAACTTATTTAAGGAGTGTTAACATTGAAAAGACCTATGGCAACAATTGGTTTTTCAATGCTTCTCACATTCCTTTTGGTTACAAATATTACTCATAAGATGACTATTACTCTTTTGATAGGGGCAATAGTCGTTTTTTGTTTATTTATTCTTGTTAAAAAGTTAAGGAAACAATTATCTGTTATCTTCTCCTTGTTTGGTGTGATTATATTTACCTTTTCATTTGTGTTTGCAGAAAAATATTATTTCGACGAAATGGCACTAATGAAAAATGAGCAGACGTTGACGGGTGTAGTGTGTGCAACTCCCACAGATTCCGATTATGCATTTACATACATAATAAAGCCGAATGGTAAAAAATATAAAATCAGGATTGTGTCAGACGATGATAAATTTCTTGCAGAGGGAGATTATGTAAAAATCGTCGGTAAGTGCAATGAGACCTATGAAGAAACAGATTTCTTCGAAAATGCTCTTTCTTCCAAGGTGTTTTTTACATTCTTTGATGGCAATGACTGTAGTATTAAGATGACGAGCGAAGTGGATTGGTATTATAAAAATATCGGAGCTGTAAAAAGAGGCTTTTCTGAAATTGTTACCCGATATCTTCCCGGTAGAAATGGCGCAATAGCAACAGCCATGACCATAGGTGATAAATCGGAGTTAGACAAAAATACAATAAACAATTTCAACTATTGTGGCACATCCCATCTGCTTGTGATTTCGGGACTACACATATCACTATGGTCAATGGGAATTATCAAGCTTTTATATAAGTTTCCAAAACTCAGAAAAAAAGCACCTCTTATAGGAATAATCTGTCTGTTGGCTTATGCATCAATAACAGGATTCAGTGTATCGGTGTTACGAGCAGGGGCGATGATTAGTGCTGTACTTTTAGCAAAGTTTTTCCATCGTGATGCCGACAGTATTAATTCCATAGGATTGGCATTGACGTTTATTCTTTTAATAAACCCTTTCGCACCATACTCTGTTGCACTGTGGTTAAGTGTGCTTTCAACACTCGGAATTCTTGTTTATTCTGATAAAATCAAACTGTGGATATATGAAAAGACAAGGAATAAACCGGTATCAAAGTTGCCGTTATATGATTTAATGGTCACAACGGTTTCAATCAGTTTTTCCACGGCAGTATTTACATTACCCGTATTTATCTTCAAATTAAGAATATTATCCATAGTATCAATTCTGACAAATTTTCTTATGGTTAACTTAGCAATGATTATGATGCTTTGTACTGTCGGTGGAGTTTTATGTCATCTCTTTTTTATCAAACCATTTGCTCAACTTTGTTTTATGATATCGGGAGCAATAGGTGAGTTTTTGCATTTTGTTGCTGAAAAAATAGGTATGGCTGAATGGTCGACAATTTCATTGAATCACAAATACTATGAACACTTCTTTATCCTTCTGGTTATAGGGCTTTTAGTGGTATTTATTACAGAAAAATATAAAATTCACATTATAAAGCATACTACAACATTCTTGTTGGTTGTATTTGTCATACTTGCCACTTACTGTACAATATATGATTATAATAACGTGTCAGTTGAAGTTGTTGATACTGATAAAACGCCCATAATATTGGTCCATTATCAAGGAAAATCTATATTAGTAAACACACAGAAAAAGAAATATATTGATGAAATAACTGCTGTGCTGAATAAACATAATCAAAAGCAACCTGATGCACTTGTAGTAACTGAAAAAGAAAACAGGACAGTGTCGGAAATAATAAAAATCTATGATAGTTTTGGAATAACAGATACATATTTTTTCCATACTGCACCAAAGATTTTTGAGGGAAATTCAAAAAGCAATATACGTGGATTGGGTATTAACAATTATGTGAGAGTGGATGTAGTTGAAAAAGATTTTATTGTAATAAGGTCGGATGGGAAGAGTATTGTAGTCACTGATTCTGAAAATGCAGAAAATCTATTTAAAAACATAAAGCATTGTGATATAATCATTGTATATGGAAAAAATACAGAGCTTTTAAATGGAGTTGAAAAGGATTCTAGGGTAATTGCACTTGACGAATCTGAAAAGGTATCCGTTTATTTGTAGATGTAGGAGAAGGCAAATGGCACAGATTTATGAAGCTGATTTAAAAAGACAGATTAGAGACAGAAATATGTCAAATTGCTACCTGTTTTACGGAAGTGAAGAATATCTCAAGCAGTTTTATGCTGAAAAGATATGTAAAACTTTTGTAACACCGGGTAGTGAGACTTTTAGTCTTCGTAAATATGACGGAAAAGAAAACACCCTTGACGATGTGTTGGAGGGTGCTTCGTCCATGCCGTTTATGAGTGAATATTGTGTGGTAATTGCTCGTGATTTCGCTCTTGATTCATTAAATAATGATGAAAAGGATACTCTTGTTTCATTCCTTGAAAACATCCCTGATACATCCATTACTATTTTCTGGATGGACAGCATTGAAGTTCAACCCAGAAATGCAAAATGGAAATGGGTTGTTGCCAAATTCAACGAATGTGCAACAGTTGTTGATTTCGAGAAACCAACAGGTAGAAATCTTCTGAAACTAATATGTGCTTACGCTTCAAAACAGGGTTGCCTGATGACCGAGAATACAGCATCATATCTTGTGGAAATAGCTGGTGACGGACTTAATACTTTGTTCAATGAAATTCAGAAAGCAGCCAATTTTGCAGGTCAGGGTAATGAAATTACCCGTGAATGTGTTGACAGTGTTGCTGTTCGCTCCCTTGAAGCAAAAATTTTTGATTTATCAAAGCTTATTCTTAATCATAATCCGCAGGGTGCCCTTGAGCTTTTACACATACTTATGCTTCAGAAGGCGGAGCCGATTGACACTTTTGGTGTAATTTTAATGTCCTTTGTTGACATCTATCGTGTCAAGGTTTCAACATCAGGAGGAGAAGGTGTGCTCTATCCTGCAAAAATTTTTGATTACAGGAATAAGGATTTCCGTCTGAAAAATGCCGATAGATTTGCAAAAAATATTTCTATGGAGCAGTTGCGTGAATGTTTCGATTGTTTTTCAGAAAGCGACAAAGCATTAAAAAGCACTGCACAGAATGGTGAACTTATACTTGAAAAACTTATAGTGAAGATTTCACTTATATTAGCAAGGTGACAACTGTGATTAAAATAAATGAAGCAGTAATAGTTGAAGGTAAATATGATAAAATTAAACTTTCCGGTATTCTTGACACAGTAATTATCGAAACTGATGGTTTTGCCATTTTCAAGGATAAGGAAAAACAGAAACTAATCCGCTTTCTTGCTGAAAAACAGGGCATTGTAATAATGACCGACAGTGATTCGGCTGGTTTTAAAATCCGTTCTTTTATAAAAGGAATAACCAAAAGTGAAAATGTAAAAAATGTATATATACCTGACGTCTATGGCAAGGAAAAAAGAAAAACAGAGGCTTCAAAAGAAGGAAAACTTGGCGTTGAGGGAATGAATGTAAGTATCATTATTGAAGCTTTGGAAAAGTCGGGTGTTTTATATAGTGAGAACGAAAAAAAGCATTCCCGGGAAATTACACATACTGATTTCTTTGAAGATGGCGTCAGTGGTGGCGAAAACAGTAGCCATATCCGAAAAATGTTGGCAAAAGAACTGGATTTGCCTGAAAAAATCAGTTCATCATCACTTCTTAAAATCATAAATTCATACATGACATATGAAGAGTACAAACAAGCAATAAAAAAAGTGACTAATTTGTAAATTTTGGAATTTTATATTTTCAAATCAATTAAATTGTGATATAATTAATTACTTTTACAGCAAAATTACGAATTCGAGGTATTCAATATGGAGGTTAGAAGTCGATTTCCTATAAACGAACCATTTTATAATGTTCGTTATATAAGAGACTTTAAGGACTTGATTGACCAGAGTGAAAGACTTTATTCTGAACGTCCTGCATATAAATTGAGAAATAAAGATGCAATCTACTATGAGGTAACTTATAGTAGCTTTCGTCATTCAATAAACTATCTTGCAAATAGTCTTGTGAATGATAAATATGAAAGAACTCATATTGCTGTTGTGGGTGTCAACTCATATAACTGGTCAGTAACATACCTCGCTGTAACCTGTAGTAATAATATTATTGTGCCTATTGATAAAGAACTTACAACAGAAAACATGTTGGATGTTATCAAGGATTCCGATGCAACAGTTCTTTTTGGTGACAAGAAATATATAAAGAGAATTGAACCATTTAAAGACCAGCTTCCGGACGGATTCAGATTTATCTGTTTTGATGATGTGCAGATTGATGGCGTCGATTATTTTGAGGATTATATTGATATAGGAAGAAAGCTTTTCAAGAATGGTATATGCCACCTTGACAAGATAACTGTTGACCCTGAGGCTACAACAGCTATTCTCTTCACATCAGGAACAACAGGTGTTTCAAAAGGTGTTTGTTTAAGTCAGAAAAATATCTGTTCTGTTGTAATGGGCGCTGCGGGTTGTATCAAGGTTACACCTGAAGACCAGCTCCTTTCTGTTCTTCCTATCCATCACACATATGAGTGCACGGTTGGTTTTCTTTATATTATATATTCAGGTGCGTGTATCGGATTTAATCAGGGACTTCGTTATATCACAAGGGATTTCCAGGAAATCAAACCGACCTGTTTTATTACTGTTCCGCTTCTCATCGAAAAAGTTCATGCAAAAATTATGAAAAAGATGGAAGAAAAAACTGCAGGTAAACTTATTTTTAAATTTGGTAAGTACGCATCAATGGCAAGCAGAGCAATGAGAATCAAGGGCGTTGACAGAAAAATTTTCTCTGAAGTTATTGACACTTTTGGTGGAAGACTTCGTCTTATTGTAACAGGTGCTGCTGCAATTGACCCACGAGTTGCAGAAGATTTTATGCATATGGGTATTGATGTTTATATCGGTTATGGCCTTACAGAATGTGCACCTTTGGTTGCTTGTAATAATGACAGACTTATGCTTCCTGACTCAATCGGTACTCCGATGCCGGGTGCTGAGGTTGCGATTTATAATCCCGATGCATTGGGAGTTGGCGAAATCTGGGTAAGAGGACCAATGGTTATGAATGGTTACTATAAAAACCCGGAGGCAACTGCTCAGGTTATTACTCCTGATGGTTGGTTCAGAACAGGGGATATCGGTACTTGTGACCGACATAATTGTTACAAGATTACAGGTAGAAGCAAAAATGTCATTGTAACTAAAAACGGTAAGAATATTTTCCCTGAAGAAGTTGAGCTTTATCTTAACACTAACCCTGTTATCGAAGAAAGCATTGTTTTTGCAGACGATGTTGACGATGAAACATTGGTAAGTGCTATGATTTACCCTAATTTTGAGCAAATTAAGAATAATCTTAAACGTCAGGATATTACAAAAGAAGATGTCCAGAAAACTGTTGACGAAGCTGTTAAGGATGTAAACAAAAAACTTCCTAAATACAAAAAAATCAGAAGTTATGATATAAGTGAAACCGAGTTTGAAAAAACTACTACGAAGAAAATTAAACGTCAGGTTAATATTGATAAGAAAAAAGCAAAAGACGCAGAAGAGATAACAGAGGAATAATAAAGATGATTTTAGGTCACGATAAAAATGAAAACTACTCAAACGGATTGTCCGTGTTGGCAATTATAGCATCGCCAAGAAAAACAGGATATACCGCAAAACTTCTTGGAAGCCTTTTGCGTGAGTTTCCTAAGGGTACTGAATTTGAAATAGTAAATGTTTTCGAACTCAATCCCACACCTTGTAACGCCTGTGGCTATTGCAAAACAGGTAACGGATGCTCAAAAAAAGATTTGGAAGATTTTCTAAAAAAATTTGAAACAGCAGATGTAATAGTTTTTGCAACACCAATTTACTTTATGGGTGTACCTGCTCCGTTCAAAGCATTGATTGACCGTTTTCAGCGTTATTATGAGGCTCGTTTTCGTCGTAATATGAATAAACCAATCGAAAAGAATCGTAAAGCTGTGCTTATTGTTACAAGCGGAAGTGACGGAGAAATAGGCTTTGAGGTTATAAAACATCAGCTTTTACAGGCAGCTACGGTGCTTAATATTGATATGTGTGGTGCGATGCTTGCTCGCAATACGGATAAGTGTGGAGTCGACCAGAATGATGTTGACAAAGCACGTGCATTATATTGGAAGGTGAGATAATTATGTCAGTTATAAAAGTTGATTTGAACAATTTTGCAGAAGAAGTTTTGAAATCAGAAAAACCTGTACTTCTTGATATGTATGCTGATTGGTGCGGACCTTGTATGATGATGGCACCTGAAATTGAGGCATACGCAGAAGAAACAAGTGAAGTAAAAGTATGTAAGCTCAACGTTGATGATGCGACAGAACTTGCATTAACTTATGGAGTAATGAGTATTCCGACAGTTCTTCTGATTGAAAACGGACAGGAAGTAAAACGATTTGTCGGTGCAAAAGAAAAACACCAGATAGCAGAATTTGTGGGCAAATAATAAAAAGGACTGATTTTTTAATCAGTCCTTTTATTTTTATTCTTCAATAAGCACTTTAACAAATTCTCCTATATAGACTCTGTGAAAATCATTATTTGCATAATTGCCCATAATTGTTTCGTCTATAAATCCATCAGGGTTCATATCCTGAAAGGCAAGTTTTTTAAGAACAATATTTACTTTTGCCTGCTCATATCCTACTGCATTCTTAAGGTCAATTGGTGTGAACCCTGTCTGTGCCATTTTGTCAATATCTCGACCGGATTTGCTACCGCAGATGCCGAGCTCTTTTTTGTATTCACCACCAAAGAATGAAAGTGAAAAATAATCATTCTTTTCCATAAATTCATAAGTGTATCTTTGTGGTCTTACAAAAACGAAACACACATCCTTGTTCCAGAGCTCACCGATTCCACCCCAGCTGACGGTCATTGTGTTGAACTCATTTTTTGTACCGGCTGTAAGTAGTGCCCAGTCCTTGCTAATCATTTTCACAAAATTATCCTTTAATTCTTTGATGTTTATTTCTTTGCTCATACTAACCATTCCTTAATAATTTATTACAATAATTATATACACTTAATCTTGAAATTACAACCGGAATATAGGTGTAATAATCAAACTTGTGGAAAATGTTGAAAAACTTTGTAGAAACTCACAAAAATACGACAAAAAATTTGTGTAGTTATTTTTATTCTACATCTTTTCTTGAAAATAGTTTTATGATAATATATTTAAGCTATTTGAAGCCGTTTTATAATGCGGTTGTTTAGAAGGATGTATAATAATGGAATTTTGTGATAGACTTAAATATCTAAGATGTGCGAAAATCCCCACGATTACTCAGAAGGACCTTGCAAATGCTTTGGGAGTTACCCAGAGAAAGATTTCTTTTATGGAAACCGGTACAACAGAGCCTTCTCTGAAAGATATCAGAGCCCTTTGTAAGTATTTTAATGTTTCTGCAGATTATCTTCTTGGTTTGCCTAAGAATATGAATTATCCGGAGTAATTTATGACAAAAAAAGAACGAGCAAAACTTCTCGTAGATGACTTAAAAAAAGAGTATCCCGATGCGAGTTGTTCACTTACAGCAGATAGCCCATTTGAATTACTTGTTGCAACAAGACTTTCTGCACAATGCACGGATGCAAGGGTTAATCTTGTGACGCCTGCACTTTTTGCAAA
>JAZNLY010000122.1:0-2091 GCA_045579305.1 Candidatus Fimenecus sp.
TCAATGGAAAGCTATTTCAGGATTAATATGGAGCTTCTTAATTCTCAGAACTGTGACGACCTTTTCAACAGTGACAGACCAATCTATACAAAGGTTCGTGACGATATGCCTGCAATTTATGGTCTTGGCTCAAATGTGAAAAACTCACTTGTTGCTGACGGATGTATTATCGAAGGTACAGTTGAAAATTCAATTCTCTTCCGTGGTGTAAGAGTTGAAAAAGGCGCAGTAGTTAAAAACTCAATTGTTATGCAGGACGGTTTTGTGGCACAGAACTCAACTCTTAACTGTGTAGTAGTTGATAAGAGCGTTGTTATTACACCAAATAAGACACTCTCAGGCGCAGAAAGCTATCCGGTTTATATAGGTAAGGAAATTGTGATATAGTCTGGGCTCCACCCTTGAGGGGGAGCTGTCTGCGAAGCAGACTGAGGGGGGTAAAACAATGTCAATCACAGAAAAAGCAAGGGGTTTACGAAAAAACGCTACTCCTTGGGAAAACAAACTGTGGTATGAATTTTTCAAGTATTATCCCATCAGGTTTCGCAGACAACAGCCTATCGGTCAATATATTGTTGACTTTTATTGTTCAAAAGCAAAAATTATAGTTGAAGCCGATGGTGGCGGTCATTTTTATGATAACAAAATAAAATATGATAAAGAACGAGATTTGTTTTTGCAAAGTAAAGGTTATACTGTTTTGCATTTTACAAATTTGGAAATTGATAAAAATTTTTATGAAGTCTGTTCTGTAATAGACAGAGAGGTAAAAAAGCGAATTTAGCCCCTCAGTCACCTTGCGGTGACAGCTCATTACTCGCCTGCCGGCTCAGACAGTGCTAATTCAGCATCCACCGGATGCTCGCACCCCATCAAGTGGGGAGCCTAATAAAAATTTGAAAGGAAAAATATATGAAAGTTTTATACGTTTCAAGTGAGGCACTTCCATTTAAAGCAAGTGGTGGTCTTGGTGATGTTGCGGGCAGCCTTCCGCAGGCCCTTCGCAAAAGACTCATCGGTGCACGAGTTGTAATGCCTCTTTATGACACAATAAGTCAGGAACTTAAAGATACAATGAAATTTGTAACAAGCATTTCAGTTCCTGTTGCTTGGAGAAGACAGTACTGCGGTGTTTTTGAAGCAAAAGCAGGTGGCGTAATCTACTATCTTCTCGATAATCAGTATTATTTCAAGCGTGACGGTCTTTATGGCTATTATGATGATGCAGAGAGATTTGCGTTCTTTGCTCGTGCAGTTCTCGAAATCATCCCACATATCGGCTTTAAGCCTGACATTATCCATTGTAACGACTGGCAGTCAGCATTGACTCCTGTTTATTACAATACACTTTATGCTACAAGACCGGGCTTTGAAAATATCAAGACAGTTTTCACAATTCATAACATTCAGTATCAGGGTACTTATGGTATGGACCTTCTCGGTGATGTTGTCGGACTTCCTGAAAGTGCAGCATCACTTCTTGAATATGACGGTGACTGTAATTTTATGAAGGGTGCTATTGAGTGTGCTGACCGAGTTACAACTGTTTCCCCATCTTATGCAAACGAAATTCTTGACCCTTGGTATTCACACGGTCTTGACCCGATTCTTAATCAGCGTTCATGGAAATTAAGCGGTATCCTTAATGGTATCGACACAATCCTTTACAACCCTGAAACAGATAAGGATATTGAGGTTAATTACACAGTAGAAGATTTCGATGAAAAGAAGAAAATCAACAAGGCAAAGTTGCAGGAATATTTCGGTCTTCCCGTGCGTGAAGATGTACCAATGATTGGTATGGTTACCCGTCTTGTTGGTCATAAAGGTCTTGACCTTGTTAAAGCTGTATTGGAAGAATTACTCGCTACAACCGATGTTCAGTTTGTAGTACTCGGTTCAGGTGAATGGCAGTACGAAAGCTTCTTTAAAGAGATGGCTGACAAGTATCCTGACAAAATGGGACTTAAAATCGGCTTTATCCCATCACTTTCAAAGAAGATTTATGCAGGTTGCGACTTGTTCTTAATGCCTTCTAAGAGTGAGCCTTGCGGTCTTTCACAGATGATTTCACTTCGTTACGGTACAATT
>JAZNLY010000123.1:0-5611 GCA_045579305.1 Candidatus Fimenecus sp.
CTTTCCGCTGACTTTGTATCTTTTGTACGAGGCGAAAAACCAAGTCTTGCTTGTACTTCGATTTTCGATTCAGTTGCAGGTCATTTATGCGTTTACCTTGCTGATAAATCTAGGGAAAACGGCGGTATGCCACAGGAAGTAGTATTGTAAAAATATATTTAATTACAAATTGAATCGCCTTATCAGTTGTGCTGTTATGAGCCGAAAAATTTAATTTGTACATAACAAAAATGACTACACAATCGATACTGTGTAGTCATTTTGTTTGTGGCAATATAAACTGTTGCTTTTTGTTTTGCGTAAGTGGTATAATTATTGTAATTAATTTGCAAAGCAAATCAGAAAGGATAAATATTATTCATCCCGATAATTTATACAAATAATGTGAGGTGGATTTTTTTGCAATATTTTATATATTTCCTTCTGGCGCTTTTTGCTACCACCGTTGGTTCGCTTACAGGTATGGGTGGAGGAGTAATAATCAAGCCACTTATGGACGTTTTAGGCGATTTTGGTGTACAGACAATAGGCATCGTTTCTTCAATAACCGTGTTTTCAATGGCCATTGTTTCTGTAGGCAAACAGATTAAATCTAAAACTCCTGTTCCTTTTAAAACAGCTGTTCCACTCGGTATCGGCTCCGTTTTAGGTGGATTCTTAGGCGAAAAACTTCTTACCTTTATTGTTAATTTACTTAATGCCAACGCCATTGTAACAATTGTTCAGAATTTTGTGTTGGCTATTCTTATTCTATGTGTTTTCCTTTATATGAAAAACAAGCAGAAAATCCAAGGAAGAAAACTTGACGGAATTTTCATTTCCCTTGCAGTTGGTGTTTTCCTTGGTATTTGCTCATCATTTTTAGGTATTGGTGGAGGCCCTATCAATGTTGCACTCATCATTTACTTATTTTCGGTAGACACAAAAACTGCAACTGTATGCTCACTTGTAACAATTCTTTTTGCACAGATTTCAAAGCTTACAACAATAGCACTTACAACAGGATTTTCTGAGTTTGATTTATCAATCGCACCACTTATGATTGCAGGTGCAATTTTGGGTGGATTTATTGGTGCAAGTCTTAATAAAAAATTCAGTGAAAATACTGTTGAAAAAGCATTCAATGGTGTACAATTACTTGTACTCAGTATAACAATATTTAATATTTTTAAGAATTTTGTATTACACATTTAAAGCAACAGTCGAAGGAGGTTTATATGAAAATAATACAAATAATTATTTCTTGTCTTTTAATAGTGGTGATTCTTGTTTTCTCACATTTTTCTTCACTTTTTATATTAGGAGATTCAACAATGAAGCCATTTATAAACGATTACGAAATTCCTGAGAATATCCCCGGATACACTGTAATTTCAACTGACGCGAAAACCGATTGGACGGCTCAATGGATTTGGGATAAGGAAAACCTGACAGAGAAAAATGTCTGGATGTGTTTTAATAAAAAAGTTACTCTTGAAGGAAAACCTGAAGAACTTATTGCGCATATTGCTGCCGACTCTAAGTACTGGCTTTACATAAACGGAGAAACTGTTGTTTTTGAAGGAGGCGTAAAGCGTGGTCCCGCTAAAAACAGTGGCTATTATGACAGTATAGATATTGCTCCTTATCTCAAAGAGGGTGAAAACTCAATCTGTGCTTTGGTGTGGTACTGGGATGACGAAACAAGCTATTCATACAATAGTAGCGGTCAAGGTGGATTCATATTTGAAGCGATAAATGAGAATTTAACCATTATTTCCGACAAAAGCTGGAAGGTAAAAAGAAACACTGCCTATGTTGACAGCTCTCGTTATGCGCCAAATTACAGACTTTCTGAATACAGTATTTATTTTGATGCAAGAAAGGATTTTGACGACTGGTCAAAAGTCGATTATGATGTATCTTCCTGGGAAAACGCAACAGAATATTGTGTCGGTGGTGAAGGTTCTTATGGTAAGCTTTATCCGAGAGGAATACCTTTTTTGAAGGATTTCGGTCTTAATGATTATGAGAATTCAAATATTTACGAAAACTATACCATCAAAAATATTTTTGGTGAAAAAATTACCGTAGATATTCCATACAACGCACAGGTTACTCCATATCTTAAAATCATAGCACCTGAAGGCAAAAAAATCCGCATAAGAACGGAAAATACCTTAATCGGTGCAGTTTCAACTACCTATATCACCAAAGAGGGTGAACAGGAATTTGAGGCTTTAGGCTGGTTTAACGGAGAGCATATTACTTATGAAATCCCCAAAGGCGTTACAGTCGTTTCTCTGAAATATCGTGAAACCGGGTATGACAGTTCATTCTGTGGCAACTTCAAGTGTGATGATGAATTTATGAATTCATTATGGCAAAAATCTCTGCGCACTCTTTATGTTACTATGCGTGATAATTATATGGACTGTCCTGACAGAGAAAGAGCACAATGGTGGGGTGACGTCACAAGTGAAATGATTATGACCATGTACTCTATGGACAGTTATTCCTACCTGTTATATCAAAAAGGCGTAGAGGCTATGCTTTCTCACGTTGGCGAGTCAAAAGTGCTTCAGACAGTTGTACCTATACAGGGTGACTATTTCGAACTTCCCGTTCAACAGCTTGCAGGAATCGTAGGTTTCCTTACCTACTACCAATACACCGGTGACAAGGCTTTTGTCGAAAAGGTTTATGCTCCTTCCCTTGATTACTTAAAGCTTTGGGAAATGGGTGAGAATAATCTTGTGGTTCATCGCGAAGGCTCATGGGATTGGCCTGATTGGGGCAAAAAGGCAGATATGACAGCTATCGAAAACGCCTGGGTTTATTATGCTCTTTCTGCAACGGAAGAAATGGCAAAAATATTAGGAAAAGATGAGGACCTCTCATTTATTACCGAAAGAAAAGGGACTATCGCAAATGGCTATAAGGCTCTTTGGACAGAAGAAGGCTTTAAAAGTGAGGATGCTAAAAAATGTGACGACAGAGCAAATGCTCTTGCAGTTTTATCAGGACTTGCAGACAAGGAACACTATACTACCATAAAAAATGTACTTACAACCACTAAAAATTCAAGCCCATATATGGAATACTATGTTCTTGAAGCCCTTTGCAAAATGGGTGAATATGAAGCAGCCAGTGAGAGAATCAAGGACAGATATGAAGGTATGGTGAACGCGGATTACTCCACTCTGTGGGAATTCTGGAATGCTTGGCAAGGCACTAAAAACCATGCCTGGAGTGGTGGACCTCTTGTTATAATGAGTAAGCATTTTGCAGGGATTATTCCACTTGAATCAGGCTATAAAAAGGTTAAAATTGACCCACAATACGCTCTTTATGACAATATGAACTGTACCGTTCCAAGTGTAAAAGGTTTAATGACTCTGAATTATGCAAAGAATAACGGAATTTACAATATCAACCTTACTCTCCCACAGGATATAAATGCAGTTTTATATGTACCTACGGGTGCTGTTGTAAAAATTAATTCTGCAGTTTATTACCAAAATGGTGAATATACAAATAGTGAAATCGGTAAAATCGATATTGTGGAAAAAATAATCATTAAATAGTAAAAAAAACTAATATAACTAACAAAATAGCTATGAGATTTTACAAACATCATAGCTATTTTCTTTTAATTAGAACAAATATCATTATCATATAAATCCCTAAATACCGATAGATAACAGCTCCTGTGATGTAATGAATATATTCCCACACATTATAAAAAAGGACCCCACTATAAAAGCGGAGTCCATAACAGTATTAAATAATATTATTTCTCAATAAGTGATACGCCACTCATTTCAGAAGGTATATCAAGTCCCATAATATCAAGCATTGTTGGGGAAAGGTCGCAAAGTTTTCCGCCATCCTGCTTAAGAACACATTCTTTACCGACTACTACAAGTGGGACAGGATTTGTTGTATGTGCTGTAAATGGAGAACCATCATCTTCATACATCTTATCAGCATTTCCATGGTCAGCTGTAATAAGGATTACACCATCCATTTTCATAGTTGCATCAACAAGTTTACCAACACATTCATCAACTGCTTCAACAGCCTTAACTGCTGCATCAAAGATACCTGTATGACCAACCATATCGCAGTTAGCATAGTTGAGGATTACAACATCATATTTACCACTTAAAATTTGTTCACAAGCAGCATCGCAAACTTCATAAGCACTCATTTCAGGCTTTAAGTCAAATGTTGAAATTTTTGGAGAGTCAATAAGAACTCTGTCTTCACCCGGATAAACTTTTTCTTCGCCACCATTATAGAAGAATGTTACATGAGCATACTTCTGTGTTTCTGCAATACGAAGCTGAGTTTTACCAAGTTTAGAAAGGTACTCACCCATTGTGTTTGTAAGAGTCTGTGGCTTATATGCAACATTTACATTTGGCATTTCAGCATCATACTGAGTCATGCATACATAATATAGTGGGAAGAATTCTTTTCTCTGGAATCCTGTGAAATCAGGGTCAACAAATGTTCTTGTGATTTCTCTTGCTCTGTCAGGACGGAAATTAAAGAATATAACTGAATCATTTGCAGAAATTGCATCTGCACCATCAACAACTGTTGGCATAACAAATTCATCAGTGAGATACTTACCATCTTCATCAATTGTTTCGTATGACTTTTTAACAGCATCAAGGGCTGAATCAGTAGCAATGCCCTCACGGTTAACCATTGCATTATAAGCCATACCAACTCTGTCCCACATATTGTCACGGTCCATAGCATAGAATCTACCCATAATAGTAGCAATTTTACCAACACCGATTTCGGTAAGTTTTTCTTCAAGCTCTGCAATAAAATCAACGCCTGAGCTTGGTGGAACATCACGACCATCAAGTAATGCGTGAACAAATACTTTATCAAGTCCGTTTTTCTTTGCAAGTTCTATAAGAGCATATAAATGAGTGTTATGGCTATGAACACCACCATCTGAAAGAAGACCAATCAAATGAAGTGCAGAATTATTTTTCTTACAATTCTCAATAGCACCCATAAATACATCGTTCTCAAAGAAATCACCATCCATAATGGACTTTGTGATTCTTGTAAGCTCCTGATAAACAACTCGACCGGCACCGATGTTTGTGTGTCCAACTTCAGAGTTACCCATCTGACCGTCAGGAAGACCAACATCCATACCGGATGCTCCGATATATGTCATTGGATTATTATTAAAAATTTCGTCAAGTCTTGGAGTTTTAGCTGCAGTAATTGCATTACCATAATCACTTGGATTAAAGCCAAAACCATCCATAATACATAAAACTACAGGTTTTTTCATCAATTTCACCTTATTTAATTATTTTGAAGCAGCAGCAACAATCTTAGCAAAATCAGCAGCTTTGAGTGATGCACCACCAATAAGACCACCATCAACGTTTACTTTTGAAACGAGTTCATCAGCATTAGCAGCATTCATTGAACCACCGTACTGAATTGTAACAGATGCTGCAACATCTCCACCGTAAACTTCAGCAATAGCAGCACGAACATAGCCGTTGCCTTCGTCAGCCTGGTCAGCAGTAGCTGTTACGCCTGTACCAATAGCCCAAACAGGTTCATAAGCAATAATAACATTCTTAAG
>JAZNLY010000124.1:0-23764 GCA_045579305.1 Candidatus Fimenecus sp.
TTTCAATGGGTAAAAGCACTCCTTTTGAAGGAATGGAAGTTTACGGTAAATGCTTAATGACAATGTGTAATGGTAAAGTTGTTTGGGAGGCTCAATAATGTATCAAGGTTTATACCAAATCATAAGTAACAAAAAACTGACTGAAAGTATTTTTGAAATGATACTTGAGGGTGACACATCTTCAATTACTGCACCTGGTCAGTTTATAAATATTAAGCTTGCTGGATTCTATCTTCGCAGACCGATTTCAATCTGTGATTATGATGACACAACAATCACAATAATATATAAGGTAGTTGGTGAAGGCACGGAAGCTATGAGTAAAATCTACCCTGGTGAATACCTTGATGTCCTTTGTGGTCTGGGTAATGGTTTTGACGCTTCAAAATCTTCGGACAAGCCTGTTTTAATTGGTGGTGGTGTTGGTGTTCCACCAATGTATAACCTTTGCAAAAAACTTATCAGTGAAGGTAAGGATGTAACAGTTATTCTTGGTTTTAATAAAAAAGATGAAATCTTCTATGAAGATGAGTTTAAGAAACTGGGTGCAGATGTTAAAGTTACAACAGTTGATGGTTCATATGGAATCAAAGGCTTTGTAACAGATGCACTTAAGGAAACAGAATACTCATATTTTTATACCTGTGGACCAATGCCTATGTTCAAAGCTATTGAATCCGTTGCTACAACAAGTGGTCAGTATAGCTTTGAAGAAAGAATGGGCTGTGGTTTTGGTGCATGTATGGGTTGTTCATGCAAGACTAAATATGGAAATAAGAGAATTTGTAAGGATGGTCCTGTACTTGAAAGAGAGGAAATTATATGGTAAATACAAAAGTTAATCTTCTCGGTATTGAAATTGATAATCCGATTATTCCTGCTAGTGGAACTTATGGATTTGGTTACGAATTTGCTGAACTTTACGATATAAATATTCTTGGTACTTTTTCATTTAAAGGTACTACCAAAGAACCTCGATTTGGTAATCCTACACCAAGAATTGCTGAATGTAATGCAGGTATGATAAACTCAGTTGGACTTCAGAATCCTGGTGTTGATAAAGTTATCAGTGAAGAACTTCCTAAACTTGCAAAAGTTTTCAATAAACCTGTTATGGCTAATGTAAGTGGTTTTTCAGTTGAAGAATATGCTTATACCTGTGAAAAAATCAATGCATGTGAACAGGTTGGTTGGATTGAAGTTAACGTTTCATGTCCTAATGTTCATAATGGTGGTATGAGTTTTGGCACAGAGCCTGCTGCTGTTGAAAAGGTTGTAAAAGCAGTCAAAGCAATCACTACAAAGCCTATTATTATCAAACTTTCACCTAATGTAACTGATATTGTTTCTATTGCAAAAGCTGCTGAATCTGCAGGTGCAGATGGAATAAGTTTAATCAATACATTACTTGGTATGAGAATCGATATAAAACGTCGTCAGCCGGTAATTGCAAATAAAATGGGTGGTTTTTCCGGTTCAGCAATTTTTCCTGTGGCTGTCAGAATGGTATATCAGGTTTATGATGCAGTTAAAATTCCGATTATCGGTATGGGTGGTGTTTCAACTGCAAAAGATGTCATTGAGCTTATGATGGCAGGTGCAACTGCTGTTCAAGTCGGTGCTGCAAATCTCGTTGACCCATTTGCATGCAAAACAATTATTGAAGATTTACCTAATGAATTGGCTAAATTAAATGTTAATGATATTAATGAAATTATAGGAGGCGCACACTAATGGGTAAGGACGTAATTATTGCTTGTGACTTTGCAAGTAAAGAAGATGTTATGAAATTTCTTGACAAGTTTACAGGCAGAAAACCATTTGTAAAAATCGGTATGGAACTTTATTATGCTGAAGGTCCATCAATTGTAAAAGAAATCAAGGCAAGAGGACATAAAATTTTCCTCGACCTTAAACTTCACGATATTCCTAATACAGTAAAAAAATCAATGGCTGTATTGTCAAATCTCGATGTTGACATGACAAACCTTCATGCAGGTGGCGCAATCCCTATGATGGAAGGCGCTCTTGAAGGACTTACTCGTCCAGACGGTACAAGACCAATGCTTATTGCGGTTACACAGTTAACATCAACAAGTCAGGAAGTAATGGAAAGAGATTTGCTTATCAAAGACCCTATTGATGAAGTAGTTATGCATTATGCAAGTAATGCAAAAACAGCAGGTCTTGATGGTGTTGTTTGTTCACCACTTGAAGCAGATAAAGTTCATAAAAGATGTGGTAAAGACTTTGTAACAGTTACACCTGGTATTCGTTTTGCTGATGGTGACATTGGTGACCAGGTTCGTGTCATGACACCTGAAAAGGCTAAGGAAGCAGGTTCTGATTATATTGTTGTTGGTAGACCAATTACAGCTGCTGCCGACCCTGTAGCAGCTTATGAACGTTGTGTTGCTGAATTTTGTGATTAATTAAGGAGAATTGAAGATGGAAGCATACAAAAGAGAATTTATTGAATTTTTGCAAGATGCAGGAGTTTTGAAGTTTGGAGACTTCACTGCAAAATCAGGACGTAAAATTCCTTATTTCGTTAACGCAGGCATGATTAAAACAGGCGACCAGATTACAAAGATGGGTGAATTCTATGCAAAGGCTTATTTTGACAAGCTCGGCAAGAAGGAAGCTGTTCTTTACGGGCCTGCATACAAAGGTATTTCACTTTCAATTTCTGCAGCAGTCGCTCTTTCTAAGAATGGACTCAATGTCCCTTTCTTCTTTAATCGTAAGGAAGTAAAAGACCATGGTGAAGGCGGTACATTTGTTGGTTATATCCCAGAAGCTGGAGAAGAAATCGTTATTATTGAAGATGTTATCACTGCTGGTACTGCTATCCGTGAATCTATGGAAATCCTTAAAAATCTTGAAGGTACAAAGGTTATTGCTACTTTCATAATGGTTGACCGTAAGGAAAAGGGTCAGTCCGAAAAGGGCGCTATGCAGGAAATTGAAGAACAGTTTGGTTTTCCAGTGTATTCAGTTGTTGATGTTTACGACATTATTGAATACCTTGAAGACGACGAAGCCAACCGTGAAAATGTAGATAGAATTAAAAAGTACCTTGAAGTAAATGGTGCTAAATAATAAGGAAGATAATTATGAGAAGTCTTATTGATATTCAAGAGCTCACAGTTAATGAAATTGATGATCTTATTGCAGTTGCAAACGATATTATTCATAATCCTTCAAAATATTCTGAGAAATGTAAGGGAAAAATTCTCGCAACTCTTTTCTTTGAACCTTCGACAAGAACAAGATTAAGCTTTGAATCAGCAATGTTTAATTTAGGCGGTAATGTTCTTGGTTTTTCTGAGGCACAGAGTTCATCATCTGCGAAAGGTGAGAGTGTTGCAGATACAATCCGTACAGTAGGATATTATGCAGATATTATTGCAATGCGTCATCCAAAAGAAGGTGCACCAATGGTTGCATCAATGAATACTGACATACCTGTTATCAATGCTGGTGATGGTGGTCATAATCATCCAACTCAAACACTTACTGATTTGCTAACAATTCAGCGTGAAAAGGGTAGATTTGATAATCTTACTATTGGTTTCTGTGGTGACCTTAAGTTTGGACGAACAGTACATTCTTTAATTGGTGCGATGTCAAGATATAACAATGTTAAATTTGTACTTATTTCCCCTGAGGAATTAAAAGTTCCGGAGTATATAAAACATACTGTACTTGAAGCAAAAAATCTTGAATATGTTGAAACAACATCACTTGAAGATGCTATGCCAGAGCTCGATATTCTTTATATGACAAGAGTTCAAAGAGAAAGATTCTTTAATGAGCAGGATTATATCCGTCTGAAGGATAGTTATATCCTTACTCCACAAAAGCTTGAATCTGCAAAAACTAACCTCACAATTATGCATCCACTTCCAAGAGTAAATGAAATCTCAGTTGCCGTTGATAAAGACCCTCGTGCTTGTTATTTCAAACAGGTCAATAATGGTAAATTTATCAGAATGGCTTTGATTATGAAGTTGTTGGAGGTAAAATAAATGATTATCGGACAGATTAAAGACGGAATTGTAATTGACCATATTACTGCAGGTAAAGGAATGTCATTATATAATTTCCTTGGTCTTGATAAAATTGATTGTCAGGTTGCACTTATCAAGAATGCTGATAGTGTTAAAATGGGCAAGAAAGATATTATAAAAATCGATAGAGTAATCGACCTTGATTTAAATGCATTAGGATATCTTGACCCAGGTGCTACAGTTAATATTATTGAGGATTCAAAAATTGCAAAAAGATATGCAACTATTCTTCCTGAAAGAGTTGAGAATGTTATTAAATGCAAGAATCCACGATGCATTACTACTGTTGAGCAGGAACTTCCTCATATTTTTACATTAAGAGATAAAGAAAATAGGGTTTATCGTTGCTTATACTGTGAAAGCAAAGCAAAATAATATACAAAAAATAGCAAAAAAAATGTCTGAAATTCGTCATCAAGTTTTTAATCGTTTAATTGACATAAAGTAATTATTTTATTATAATATTTTTGATAAAAAATGATTATTACCGTGTGACTGACGGATTTATGTGGAGCACCACAGAGGAGCACGGGAATTATAAGCCGACCGTCTGGGCAGTTCTACTTGATTTTAAGATAGAACTGTCCTTTTATGTTTTTTTGGAGGTAATTATGAAAAAAGTTGGTATTATAATGGGTAGCGATAGCGACCTTCCGATTATTAAAAAAGCAACATATGTATTAGATGATTTAGGTATACCTTATACAGTCAATATCTATTCAGCACACAGAACACCTGAACAAGCTCGTGATTTTTCATTAAATGCCAGAGATAATGATTACGGTGCATTAATTGCTGCAGCTGGTATGGCGGCACATTTAGCAGGCGCAATTGCTGCAAATACAACTTTACCGGTTATTGGTATTCCTTGTGCTTCATCATATCTTGATGGTATGGACGCACTTCTTTCAACTGTACAGATGCCATCTGGTATTCCGGTTGCAACTGTTGCAATTAATGGCGGAGCAAATGCTGCATTACTTGCAGCACAAATTATTGCAGTTGAAGACAAAGAACTTGCTGCTAAGCTCGATAAAATGCGTAAAGATGCAGCGGAAGTTGTTCTAAAAAAAGATGCAGATGTAATGTCAAAATTAAATTCATAATAAAATTTTCTAAATAAAGGAGTAATAACCATGGAAAAACTTTATACAGGTAAAACAAAGGACGTATTTAAACTTGAAAACGGCAACTGTCTTCTTAAATTTAAAGATGACTGTACAGGCAAAGATGGCGTTTTCGACCCGGGCGAAAATTCAGTAGGACTTACTATTGATGGTGTTGGTGACGTTAACCTTCGTATGTCAATTTATTTCTTTGAAAAAGTTAATGCTGCAGGTATTAAAACTCATTATGTAAGTGCGAATCTTGAAGATACAACTATGGAAGTTCTTCCTGCAAAAGTATTTGGTCATGGTCTTGAGGTTATTTGCCGTCATAAGGCTGTTGGTAGTTTTATTCGTCGATATGGCGACTATATTGAAGAAGGTGCTGACCTTCCCGCTTATGTTGAAATGACATTTAAAAATGACGAAAAGGGTGACCCACTTGTAATTAAAGATGCTCTTGTTGCTCTTGGTGTTATGACAGATAAACAGTATGATGATATTAAGAAGATGACACAGGATATTACTCAGATTGTTGCTGATGACCTCAAAGAAAAAGGACTTATTCTTTATGATATCAAGTTCGAGTTTGGTTATGACCCAGATGGTAATGTAATGCTTATCGACGAAATCGCATCAGGTAATATGCGTGTATATAAGGACGGTAAATATATTGACCCAATGACTCTTTCAGAACTTTTCTTTGCATAAGGAGATTATACTAAATGGGTGGTTTTTTCGGAGCTGTCAGTAAAAATGATGTTGTTTTAGATGTCTTTTTTGGAACTGACTATCACTCTCATCTCGGTACACGTCGTGGTGGTATGGCCGCTTACGACGAAAAAATTGGTTTACAACGAAAAATTCATAAAATAGAGAATTCACCTTTTAGAACAAAGTTTGAAAATATTTCAAATCAAATGGAAGGTAATGCAGCAATCGGATGCATTAGTGATTCTGATGCACAACCATTGCTTATTCGTTCAAAATTAGGTTTATATGCAATTTGCATTATTGGTTTGATTAATAATAAAGAAAAACTTGTTGAGGAATATCTGTTTGCAAATGGTGGCCATTTTGGTGCTATGACAAACGAAGGTATTAACTCTACAGAATTAGTTGCTGCTTTAATTAATCAAAAGGATAATTTTGCAGATGGAATCGTCTTTGCTCAAAGCCTCATTGAAGGGTCTGCATCAATTCTGATTCTTACAAATGATGGTAGAATTGTTGTTGCTCGTGACAATCTGGGACGTATTCCTGTTCTCATTGGTTGTCGAGATGATGGTTATTGTGTTTCATTTGAAGACTTTGCATATAAAAAGCTTGGATATAGTGATTATAAAGAACTTGGTCCTGGCGAAGTAATGGAACTTACTTCCGATAGTGCAAAAGTACTTCGTGAAGCAGGTCAGCAAATGAAAATTTGTGCTTTCCTTTGGTCTTATTATGGATACTCAAATTCATGCTATGAAGGTATTAATGTTGAAGTTATGAGATATAAAAATGGTAAGATTATGGCTCAAAATGACCGGGATAACAATGTTGCTCAGGATATTGATTATGTAAGTGGTGTTCCGGATTCAGGTACACCTCATGCAATTGGTTATGCAAATGAAAGTGGAATTCAATTTGCACGACCATTTATTAAGTATACTCCTACATGGGCAAGAAGTTTTACACCTTCTAACCAGAAAGAACGAAACAGAGTAGCTAAAATGAAACAAATCCCCGTTCACGATTTGATTCAGGATAAAAAGTTACTTTTTGTTGATGACAGTATTGTCAGAGGTACTCAACTTCGTGAAACTGTTGAATTTCTTTATGAAAATGGTGCTAAAGAGGTTCATATTCGTTCAGCTTGTCCACCAATAATGTATGGATGTAAATATTTGAACTTTTCAAGAGCCACATCAGATATGGAACTCATTGCAAGAAGTACCATAGTTGAACTTGAAGGTGAGGATGGAGTTAAATATATTGATGAATATATTGATTCTTCAACAGAACGAGGTAAAAATTTAAGAAAAGCTATTTGCGATAAGTTACATTTTACATCACTGGAATTTCAAACAATTGATGGCATTATAAAAGCAATCGGACTTCCAGCTGATAAAGTTTGTACTTATTGTTGGAATGGTAAAGGTTAAAACAAATAATACAGGAGAATGTAGTATGGAACATAAAAACTCTTTTTCTGCAAGCTATGCAGCTGCAGGTGTAGATATTACTGCTGGTTATAAGTCAGTAGAATTAATGAAAAAACACGTTGCGAGAACTCGTAATGAGGGCTCTGTAGACGATGTAGGCGGTTTCGGAGGCTGCTTTAACCTCAGTTGTGTTGCCGGAATGGAACATCCTATTTCTGTTTCTGGTACAGATGGTTGTGGTACTAAGGTAAAATTAGCTATTCTTATGGATAAGCACGATACAATTGGTATTGATGCAGTTGCAATGTGTGTAAATGATATCATCTGTGTTGGCGCTAAACCATTATATTTCCTTGATTACATTGCTTGTGGAAAGAATGTTCCTGAGAAGATTGCAGAAATAGTTGGTGGTGTTGCTGAGGGTTGTGTTCAGTCAGGTTGTGCGCTTATCGGTGGTGAAACTGCTGAACATCCAGGTCTTATGCCTGAAGAAGATTATGACCTTGCTGGTTTTGCAGTAGGCGTTGTAGATAAGCCTAAAATGATTGATAATAGCAAAATGTCTGTTGGAGATATTGTTATTGCACTTCCTTCAACTGGTATTCATTCCAATGGTTTTAGCTTATGTCGTAAAGTTTTTGATATTGATAACAATAATCCTGAACTTTACATAGCTCGTGAAGAATTGGGTGGTAAGAGTATTGCAGAAGCTTTACTTGTTCCAACTAAGATTTATGTTAAGCCTGTTCTTGCTCTTTTAGAAAAAGTTCAGGTTAAAGGTATTTCTCATATAACTGGCGGTGGATTCTATGAAAATATTCCACGTTCAATCCCTGATGGACTTTGTGCTAAGATTGATAAATCTGCTGTAAAAGTTCTTCCAATCTTTGATGTTATTGCTAAATGGGGCAATATTCCTGAACGTGATATGTACAACACTTATAATATGGGTGTTGGTATGAGTATCGTAGTTCCAGCTGATGAAGTAGAACTTTCTCTTTCAATACTTAAGGAAAACGGAATCGATGCTTATGTAATCGGTGAAATTATTGAAGGTGATGAGAAGGTGCTTCTATAATGTGTAAAAGAATTGTAGTGCTTGTTTCTGGCGGAGGTACGAATCTCCAGGCTCTTATTGATGCAGAAAAGAGGGGAGAATTAGGCAACGGAAAAATTACTTGTGTAATTGCTTCAAAAGCTGATGCTTATGCTCTTACTCGTGCTGAAAATAACTCAATTAAAACAAGAACACTTATTAGAAAAGATTTTGCAGATATTTCATCATATAGTTGTGCAATGAGAGATTTGCTATTAGAAGAAAAAGCTGACCTTATTGTTTATGCCGGTTTTATGACCATACTTGATGAAAATGTCTGTGATACATTTCAAAATAAAATGATAAACGTGCACCCCGCGCTTATTCCATCTTTTTGTGGAAAAGGTTACTATGGATTGCATGTTCATGAAGAAGCATTAAAAAAAGGTGTAAAAGTATCAGGTGCTACAGTTCATTTTGTAACAGCTGAATGTGATGCAGGTCCAATAATCTTGCAAAAATCAGTTGAAGTTATGGATGACGATACACCCGAAACACTGCAGAAAAGAATAATGGAACAAGTTGAGTGGAAGATACTTCCAAAAGCAGTTCAGCTTTTCTGTGATGATAAAATAGCTATTGAAAACGGTAAAACTTATATTAAATAAATGGAGGATATTCAAATGGAAATCAAGTCACTTGAATGCGAACTTAATTCACTTGCTTACCATGGCAGAGGTATTATTATTGGTAAAAGTGCTGATGGTAAAAAGGCAATCACTGCATACTTTATTATGGGTAGAAGTGTAAATAGCCGTAACAGAGTATTTGTAGCTGAAGGCGATGCAATGCGTACAAAGGCTTTTGACGAATCTAAGATGACTGACCCTCATCTTATTATCTATTATCCTGTAAGAGTTCTTGGTAATAAGACTATTGTTACTAATGGTGACCAGACAGATACTATTTATGAGCTTATGGATAAGCAGATGACATTTGAACAGGCTCTTCGTACTCGAGAGTTTGAAGATGATGCTCCAAATTACACACCTAGAATTTCAGGTATCATAAGACTTGAAAACGGTGATATGAATTATGCAATGTCAATTCTTAAGTCAGCAGATGGTGATGGTAGTTCTTGTCAAAGATATAATTTTGCATATTCAAACCCATTAGCTGGTAAAGCAAAGTTTATTCATACATATAAATGTGATGGTGACCCACTTCCAAGTTTTGAGGGTGAACCAAAAACACTAGAACTTCCTGATGTTGACATTGACACTATGACAGATATTATCTGGAATAATCTTAATGAAGATAACAAAGTTTCACTTTTCGTAAGATATATTGACCTTGCTACTGGTGAATTTGAATCAAGAATTGTTAACAAGAATGTATAAGGAGAATTATAATGAAAGAATTTGAACTTAAATATGGTTGTAATCCTAACCAGAAACCTTCAAAAATATATATGGAAGATGGTTCAGAACTTCCAATTGAAATTTTTAATGGCAGACCTGGATTTATCAATTTCCTTGATGCATTAAATTCATGGCAGCTTGTAAAAGAAATTAAAGATATTCTCGGTATGCCTGCTGCAACATCTTTTAAGCATGTAAGTCCTACATCTGCTGCAGTTGGTGTAAAACTTCCTGAATCTCTCAAAAAAGCTTGTTTTGTTGATGATATTGAAGACCTTGATGATTCTCCACTTGCTTGCGCATATGCCAGAGCAAGAGGTACTGACAGAATGTCATCATTTGGTGACTGGATTGCATTAAGTGATGAGTGTGATGCTACAACAGCAAAACTTGTTGCTCGTGAAGTATCTGACGGAATTATTGCTCCAGGATATTCTGATGAAGCGCTTGAAATCCTTAAAGGTAAGAGAAACGGTAACTATAATATCGTTAAAATAGATGCAAATTATGTTCCTGCTGTACAGGAAAAGAAACAGGTATTTGGTATTACATTTGAACAGGGAAGAAACAACTTCAGAATTGATGAAGAACTTCTTTCAAATATTGTTACTGATAACAAAGAGCTCCCAGAAGAAGCAAAGCGTGACCTTATAATAGCTCTTATCACTCTTAAATATACACAGTCTAATTCAGTTTGTTATGCTTATGATGGACAGGCTATTGGCGTTGGTGCTGGTCAGCAATCAAGAATTCATTGTACAAGACTTGCAGGTACAAAAGCTGATACATGGCATCTTCGTCAGCATCCAAAAGTACTTAATCTTCCATTCAGAGATGATATCCGTCGTCCTGACAGAGATAATGTTATCGATGGTTATATCAATAAGAATGAAGAAGATGTTTGTGCAGATGGAATCTGGCAGAAATACTTCAAAACACAGCCTGAACCACTTACTGCAGAAGAAGCAAGAGCATACCTTGATACAATTACAGGTGTATCAGTTGGTTCTGACGCATTTTTCCCATTCAGTGATAACATTGAAAGAGCACGTAAGAGTGGTGTTTCTTATATTGCTGAACCAGGTGGTTCAATTCGTGACGATGTTGTTATTGATTGTTGTAATAAGTATGGTATTGCAATGGCATTTACAGGAATGCGTTTGTTCCACCACTAATATTTGAGGTTTGATATGAAAATAATGGTTGTAGGTGGTGGCGGAAGAGAACACGCCATTATCAAAAAGATAAAAGAAAATATAGAAGTTACAGAAATCTATGCATTACCAGGAAATGGTGGTATTGCAGCAGATGCTACTTGTGTGGAAATCGGTGCTACTGATATTGATAAGATTGTATCTTTTGCAGTAAAAAATAAGATAGATTATGCAGTCGTTGCACCTGATGACCCATTAGTTTTAGGATGTGTTGATGCTCTTGAAGAAAAAGGAATTCCTTGTTTCGGACCAAGAGCTAATGCTGCTATTATTGAAGGTAGTAAGGTTTTTTCTAAGAACTTAATGAAAAAATATAATATTCCAACTGCTACATATGAAGTTTTTGAAAATATGGAAGCTGCTCTCAATTATCTTGATACTGCTCCGATTCCTACAGTTATTAAAGCAGATGGTTTAGCACTCGGTAAAGGTGTCATTATTGCTCAGACTCGTGAAGAAGCAAAAACTGCTGTCCGCGATATGATGGAAGGTTGTATTTTTGGTAAATCCGGTTCACGTGTAGTTATTGAAGAATTTCTCACAGGTCCTGAAGTATCTGTACTTGCATTCACTGATGGTAATGTTGTAAAACCAATGGTTTCTTCAATGGACCATAAACGTATCGGTGATAATGATACCGGTCTTAATACTGGTGGTATGGGCACAGTTGCTCCAAACCCATATTATACAAAAGCAATATCTGACGAATGTATGGAAACAATTTTCCTTCCTACAATCAATGCCATGAATGCAGAAGGACGTACATTTAAAGGTTGTCTTTACTTCGGTCTTATGCTTACTCCAAACGGACCAAAAGTTATTGAATATAACTGTCGTTTCGGTGACCCCGAAACACAGGTTGTTCTTCCACTTCTTGATAGTGATTTGCTTACTATTATGATGGCGACAACAGATGGTACTTTATCTGATGTTGATGTTAAATTTGCAGACAAGCATGCTTGCTGTGTTATTTTGGCTTCTAATGGTTATCCAACTTCTTATAAAAAAGGCTTTGAAATGAGCTTTACAGAAGAATCACTTTCGGCTACTTTTGTTGCAGGGGCAAAGCTTGAAAATGGTAAACTTGTTACTGCAGGTGGTCGTGTTACAGGTACAACTGCCGTTGCAGATTCTCTTGCAGAAGCTATCAAAGAAGCTTATCGTCTTTCTGATGGTGTGAAGTTTGAAGGAGCTTATCGCAGAACTGATATCGGTCAAAGAGCACTTCAGGCTTTAAAATAAGTGATAAAGGAGGAAAAAATCAAATGGTATATCGTATATTTGTTGAAAAGAAGACTGGCTTAGATAACGAAGCAAAAGGTCTTCTTAGTGAAGCAAAAAACTTGCTTGGAATTGATAACTTACAAGATATTCGTCTATTTAATCGATATGATGCTGAAAATATAACGGAAGAATTATTTCAATATGCTGTAAAAACAGTTTTCTCAGAGCCACAGCTTGATAATGTATCTGATAGCGTAGAAATTCCAGATGCTTATGTTTTTGCAGTAGAAGCACTTCCAGGACAGTTTGACCAGAGAGCGGACTCTGCCGCTCAGTGTATTCAGATTATTTCTCAGGGAGAACGTCCTCTTATCCGTACAGCAAAGGTTTATGCTCTTTATGGTGCATTGACAGATGCTGATATAAAAGCTTTCAAGAATCATGTAATCAATGCTGTTGAAAGTCGTGAAGCAGCTCTTGAGTTGCCTGAAACACTTAAAGTTGAATATGTAGCTCCTGAGACTGTTGCTACTGTTGATGGTTTTATCTATATGGATGAATCAGCATTAGCTAACCTTCTTGATGAGAAAGGACTTGCAATGGACCTCGATGACCTCAAGTTCTTACAAGCGTATTTCAGAGATACAGAGCACAGAGACCCAACTATTACAGAAATCCGTGTGGTTGATACATATTGGTCTGACCATTGCCGTCATACAACATTCTCTACCCATCTTGATAATGTTCGTATTGATGACCCTGCAGTACAAGCAGCTTATGAGCGTTACCTTGCTGCAAGGGTAGAAGTTTATGGTGAAGAAAAAGCAGCTGCTCGTCCACAGACTTTGATGGATATTGCTACTATTGGTACAAAGACTCTTAAAAAACGTGGACTTCTTCCTGAACTTGATGAAAGTGAAGAAATTAATGCTTGTTCAATCCATGTAACAGCAACTGTTAACGGAGAGGACCAGGATTGGCTTCTCATGTTTAAAAATGAAACTCATAACCATCCTACAGAAATTGAGCCATTTGGTGGTGCTGCTACATGTATCGGTGGTTGTATCCGTGACCCACTTTCGGGTCGTGCTTATGTTCATCAGGCTATGCGTGTAACTGGTGCAGGTGACCCAAGAAAGACTATTGCAGAAACTTTAGAGGGTAAACTTCCTCAACGTAAAATTTGTCAGACAGCTGCTGCTGGTTATTCTTCTTATGGTAACCAGATTGGTCTTGCTACAGGTCATGTTGCAGAAATATATCATGAAGGCTTTGTTGCTAAACGCATGGAATGTGGTGCGGTAGTTGCTGCTGCTCCTGCTTATAATGTTCGTCGTGAACGTCCAGCACCTGGTGATGTTATCGTACTTCTTGGTGGACGTACAGGTCGTGACGGTATCGGTGGTGCAACCGGTTCATCAAAGAGCCATAATATGAAATCGCTTACAACAATGGCTTCTGAAGTACAGAAGGGTAATGCTCCTGAAGAAAGAAAGATTCAACGTCTTTTCCGTAATGCAGAGGTCACTCGTTTAATTAAACGCTGTAATGACTTTGGTGCAGGTGGTGTATCAGTTGCAATCGGTGAACTTGCTCCAGGTCTCCAGATTGACCTTGATGCAGTTCGTAAAAAGTATGAAGGTCTTGATGGTACAGAAATAGCTATTTCTGAATCACAGGAAAGAATGGCTGTTGTAGTTGCAGCAGAGGATGCCGATAAATTCATTGAATTTGCAGAAAAAGAAAACCTTGAAGCATATCGTGTTGCTATTGTTACTGAAGAAGAACGTATGGTAATGAAATGGAAGGGCAATATCATTGCTGACCTTAGCCGTGCGTTCCTTGATACAAACGGTGCAATTAAGCATATGGATGTTACTGTTACAGAAAAAGACCTTTCAGTTTTGAGCAAAGCAATGTATGGTTCATTACGAGAAATGGCTTCTGACCTTCGTACAGCAAGCCAGAGGGGTCTTGTTGAACGATTTGACTCAACTATTGGTGCTGGTAGTGTCATTATGCCTTATGGTGGTAAACGACAGCTTACTCCTGCACAGTCTATGGCTGCTGTATTGCCAGTGCTTCCAGGTCAGGAAACAGACCAGGCAAGTGTATTCAGCTGGGGGTGTGACCCTGACCACCTTTCAGTTGACCCTTATACTGGTGCCCATGCATCAATTTACAATTCTGTCGCAAAACTTGTTGCTGCAGGTTGTGACTATAAGCTTGCATATCTTACTTTACAGGAATTTTTTGAAAGACTCAGAACAGAGCCTGAACGTTGGGGTAAGCCATTCGCTGCTCTTCTCGGTGCACTTGATGCTCAGTTAGAGTTAAATGCTGCCGCTATCGGTGGTAAGGATTCAATGTCAGGTACATTCCTTGATTTGGATGTTCCACCAACACTTATTTCATTTGCTATTGCTCCAATTAAGAAACAGGATGTAATTAGCCCTGAATTCAAAGAAGCTAATCATCCGGTATATCTCTTTGGTACGAAAGATGAAAGTGCTGATAGTCTTAAAGCTACTTGGGAAGCATTCCATGAACTTTGTAAAGCAGGTAAGGTAAAAGCTTCTTGGGCAGTTGAACATGGTATTGGCGAAGGAATTATGAAAATGTCTTTCGGTAATAATATTGGTTTTGCATCCACTTCAGACCTTGAAGAAAACTGGCATCTTGGTATGTGGGGATTTATTGTTGCAGAACTTACTGAAGATGTTGATATTCCAGGTGTAATGAAGCTTGGTACAACAACTGAAGAGCCTATAATTAAACTTGGTGATGATGTTGCTACGATTCAAGAACTTTACGATTTACACACTGCTACACTTGAAGATGTATATCCAACAAAGGCTAAAGAAGATAAAGGTGAAATCCCAACATATTCATTTGAAGGTAAATGTGAAGCTTCTCCTGCAAATAAAGTTGCTAAACCAAAAGTGCTTATTCCTGTATTCCCTGGTACCAACTGTGAATATGATTCTGCTCGTGCAGTTGAAAAAGCAGGTGGTGAGGCTGAAATCTTCGTAATCAGAAACCTTACTGCTGACGATGTTGCAAGAAGTGTTGAAGCATTCTCTGCAAAGGTAAAAGAAAGTCAGATAATCTTTATACCAGGTGGTTTCTCCGGTGGTGATGAGCCGGACGGTTCAGCTAAGTTTATCACTGCATTCTTCCGTAACCCTGCAGTTAAAGAAGCAGTTACTGACCTTCTTGACAATCGTGATGGTCTTATGTGCGGTATATGTAATGGTTTCCAAGCACTCATTAAGCTTGGTCTTGTTCCTTATGGTAAGATTATTGACACTGATGAAAATTGCCCTACACTTACATTCAATAACATCAGTCGTCACCAGAGCAGAATTGTTCATACAAGAATTGCATCAACAAAATCTCCATGGCTCAACCTTATGAATGTTGGCGATGTAGTTAATGTTCCAATTTCTCATGGTGAAGGCAAGTTCCTTGCTTCTCCTGAGCTTATTGCAGAGCTTGCTGCTAAAGGGCAGATAGCTACACAGTATGTTGACCTTGATGGTAATGCAACATCTGACATCAACTTTAATCCAAATGGTTCATTGTGTGCAATTGAAGGCATTACTTCTCCTGATGGTCGTGTGTTCGGTAAGATGGGACATAGCGAACGTATTGGCGATGGTCTTTATAAGAATGTTCCTGGTGATTATGATATCCGAATGTTTGAAGCTGCAATTAAGTATTTCAAATAATTATAAATATAACCTGAAGATGTAAAAGTCTTCAGGTTATTGTTTTTTATTAAATTACGTTATATAATATTGTTGAGGTGAATTATATGGCTGTTAGATTAAATGAAAATAAAGAGCTGGTAGAAAAAGTTAAAGCAGGATTAAAGGCAAAAGGCGGATATTGTCCTTGCAGATTACAAAAGCTGGAAGAGTACAAATGTATTTGCGAAGAATTCAAACAACAGATTGCAGACCCTGAATTTGAAGGATATTGTCATTGTAAATTATATTATAAATCAAAAGATTAAAGGCGTGGAATTATCCGCGCCTTATTTTTATTCTACATTATTTACATGATAACTCAACGTCATTAAGCTGTCACTTAAATGAACATTTTCAACTGCAACATCAGGATGATTTGATGAAATATCATAGTGACTGAAATTCCAGAAACCTTTAATCCCTAAATTAACAAGTTGTGGAGCTAATTCTTCGGCTGCAGGACTTGGAATGCATAATACTGCAACTGTAGGGGAGTTTTCTTTGCAAAAATCGAATAAATCATCAATATGTCTTATAGGTAAACCTCTGAGAAGTTGTCCGACAACAGCTTTGTTTTTATCAAAGATACCAATAATATTAAATCCTCTTGCTTCAAATGACATATGTAATGCAACTGCTTTACCAAGATTACCGGCACCAATCAAAATTGCATTTCTTGTTTTATCAACACCAAGAATTTTTCCTATTTCATTGTAAAGACTTTCAATATTGTAACCATATCCTTGTTGTCCAAATCCACCAAAGCAATTTAAATCCTGGCGAATCTGTGATGCAGTGAATCCCATTTTATTTGACAAATCTTTAGATGAAATTCTGACAATACCTTTGTCTTTCAATTCACCTAAAAATCTGTAATATCTTGGAAGACGCTTAATTACAGAGTTTGAAACGCCATCATTTCTAATCATAATAAACTCCTTTTATGAAAGCTTCTTAACAGTTTCCATAACGTAGTCACCGAAGTCACTACATGTTGCACCAGTGTCACGGCCTGTAATTGTCAGTTTCTTTTCTTCAAACATACAGATATCAAGTGCTCTCTCAAGAAGGTCTGCTTCTTTTTGTTTACCGATATGTGAAAGAAGCATAACTGTTGCACGAAGCATTGAACAAGGGTCAGCATACTGACCTCTGCCTTCTCGCATCATACGAGGCGCTGAACCATGAATAGCTTCAAACATAGCATATCTTTTACCAAGGTTAGCACTGCCGGCAGTACCAACACCGCCCTGGAATTCTGCAGCTTCATCTGTGAGAATATCTCCATAAAGATTAGGAAGAATAAATACTTTGAAATCTTTTCTTCTTTTTTCATCAATAAGTTTAGCTGTTGTAATATCAATATACCATTCGTCAGTAATGATTTCAGGATATTCTTTAGCTACTTCCTTACAAAGTCTAAGGAATTTACCATCAGTTGTCTTGATAACATTAGCTTTATTAATGATAGAAACTCTTTCTTTTCCGTTTCTTTTTGCATAATCGTATGCGATACGAGCAATTCTGTCTGTACCTTCACTTGTAGTAACAACAAAGTCCATTGCAAGTTCATCAGTTACATTAACACCTTTAGAACCAACGGCATAAGCACCCTCTGTATTTTCACGGAAGAAAGTCCAGTCAATACCTTGTTCCTTAACCTTAACAGGACGTACATTAGCAAAAAGGTCAAGTTCTTTACGCATTGCAACATTAGCACTTTCGATATTTGGCCATGGGTCACCAGCCTGTGGTGTTGTTGTAGGTCCTTTAAGAATAACATGACACTCTTTAAGTTCTGCAAGAACATCATCTGGAATTGCCTTCATAACTGCAACACGGTTCTCAATTGTAAGACCATCAATTACCTTAAATTCGATTTTACCAGCCTTAACATCATCTGCAAGCATGTATTCAAGAACTCTTGCTGATTCTTTTGTGATAATAGGTCCGATACCATCACCACCACAAACACCGATTACAATTTTATCAAGCTTATCAAAATCAACAAATTCTTTTTGTGCCTTAATTTTTTCATTTCTTGCAAGTTGTTCTCTGACAAGAGATTCAAACTTTGCAACAGCTTCTGCAATTTGTTTTTCCATAGTTTTATTTCTCCTTAAAAAGATTGTTTAGTATAGTTTAATAATCCACCTGCTAGAATAATATCCTTCTGACGTTGTGAAAGGTCATAGTCAATTACATATTCTTCATTTTTAGTAACATTAACAAGAACAGCTGGTTTATTATTTACAATAGCATCCTTAATTCCTTTAAGGCTTAATTCGTCACCTTGTGTAATTTTATCGTAATCATCTGCATTTGCAAAGGTAAGGGGAAGAATACCGGCGTTAATAAGATTTGCGCAATGAATTCTTGCAAATGATTTTGTAATAACGGCTTTAACCCCAAGATAAAGTGGAACGAGAGCGGCATGTTCACGTGATGAGCCTTGACCATAGTTTGCTCCACCAATTACAATACCTTTGCCTTCAGCTTTAATTCTTTCAGGGAATGTTTTATCACAAACACCGAAACAATACTGAGAAAGGAATGGAATATTTGAACGATATGGAAGAATTTTAGCACCAGCCGGCATAATGTGGTCAGTTGTAATATCATCACCAACCTTAAGCACTGCTTTTGCAGTAATATCGTCACCCATAGGTTCACAAGTTGGGAATGGTTTAATATTAGGACCATACATTACTTCAACATCTTTAGCTTCTTCAGGTGTAGCTGGCATAGCAACCATATTATCATTTATGATAAATTCATCAGGAAGTGCAATTTCAGGGAAGTCACCTAAATCTCTTGGGTCTGTAAGATAGCCTGTAATAGCAGAAGCAGCTGCTACTTCAGGGCTTACAAGGTAAATTCCTGCATCAGCTGTGCCTGAACGACCTTCAAAGTTTCTGTTAAATGTTCTGAGAGAAACACCTGCTGAATTTGGTGATTGTCCCATTCCAATACATGGACCACAAGCACTTTCAAGAATTCTGGCACCAGCATCAATCATATCTGAAAGAGCTCCATTCTGTGAAATCATATTAAGAACCTGTTTTGAACCAGGAGCAATTGAAAGACTTACTGCAGGATGAACAGTTTTTCCTTTAAGAATAGCAGCAACTTTCATCATATCAAGAAGTGATGAGTTTGTACATGAACCAATACAAACCTGGTCAACTTTAATTTTGCCGATTTCTGTAACAGATTTAACTCTATCAGGCATATGAGGACAAGCTGCCATAGGAGCAAGAGAAGACAAATCTATATCTATTACCTCATCATACACAGCATCTTCATCTGCTTTAAGTTCAACCCAGTCTTCTTCACGACCCTGAGCCTTTAAGAATGATTTTGTAACATCATCAGAAGGGAATATAGATGTTGTTGCTCCAAGCTCAGCACCCATATTTGTAATAGTTGCTCTTTCGGGAACTGAAAGTGTAGCAACACCTTCACCACCGTATTCGATTATTTTACCAACGCCACCTTTAACTGTCATAATGCGAAGTACTTCAAGGATTACGTCCTTGGCTGCAACCCATGGACTAAGTTTTCCTGTAAGGTTAACTCTGACCATCTTAGGCATTGTAATATAATATGTACCGCCACCCATTGCAACAGCAACGTCAAGACCACCAGCGCCCATAGCAAGCATACCAATACCACCACCGGTTGGTGTATGGCTGTCAGAGCCAATCAATGTTTTACCTGGTTTACCAAATCTTTCAAGGTGAACCTGATGACAGATACCGTTACCAGGGCGTGAAAATCTTATGCCACGCTTTTTAGCAACACTTTGAATAAATCTATGGTCATCAGCATTTTCAAAGCCTGTCTGTAATGTGTTATGGTCAATATAAGCAACTGAAAGTTCAGTTTTAACTTGTTCAATTCCCATTGCTTCAAGTTCAAGATATGCCATTGTACCGGTAGCATCCTGTGTTAATGTCTGGTCAATTTTAAGACCAACTTCGCTACCAGGAGTCATATCACCACTCACAAGGTGAGATTTTATAAGTTTTTGTCCGATTGTCATACCCATTTTTAAATCACTCCTTGGACTTTTTCATTTTTTTAACAATCTTTTATAATTCTATTATATTGACAGAAATTTGTCAATATATTTATAATATAAAATAAATGAATTTTTAACAAAATATTGATATTATCGTTTTGTTATGATACAATATTTAGAGAATTGTCAAAGTATGGATTATTTATTTTTTATAGAGTGGAGATAACTATAATGAGTGTATTAAAAGCAATTATTCTTGGTGCTGTTCAAGGAATTACTGAATTTTTACCTATTTCCAGTAGTGGTCATTTATCATTATTTCAACATTTTTTAGGTGTAGGTGGCGAAGGTTCATTACTTTTTTCTGTATTACTTCATCTTGGAACATTGATTGCTGTATTTATCGTTTTCCATAAAACTATTTATGAATTACTGATTGACGCTTTATCTCTTATAAAAGATATTTTTACCGGTAATTTTAATTTTAAGTTGCTTGAAGGCAAAAAGAAAATGCTTGTCATGTTTGTATTTTCTTGTTTACCGCTTCTGCTTCTTTTAATTCCTGTTGGAAATGATATAAAACTTATGGATGTGTTAAGCGGATTTTCTGAAGACAATGACATTCTTGTTGAAGGTATATGTTTTGTTTTTACAGGTATATTGTTGCTTACATCTACCTATATTTCAAAGAAAAAGAAACTTGTTAGGGATGTAAATACAGCAGATTCATTTGCAATTGGGTTTGCTCAGGTTTTTGCAGCAGGATTTCCTGGGATATCTCGTTCAGGTTCTACAATTTCAACCGGTATGATTTGTGGTGTTTCAAAAGAAAATATGGTTGAATATTCTTTTATTCTCGGTATTCCGGCTATACTCGTTGCAAATATCGTTGAACTTAAAGATGCAGTTGAAATGAATGCTGAATTAGAACTTTTACCCACTATAATCGGTGTTCTTGTTGCTGCCGTTGTCGGAGTTGCTTGTATTAAACTTTTACAATGGATATTAAAAAAAGATATGTGGAAGTATTTTGGTATATACTGTTTGATAATTGGTGTCGTTTCAATTGTTTGCAGTATTCTTGGATTATAATTTTGGAGATGTAAAAATGGCTCAGCAAAAAAGGAAGACAACAACTAATACAAGTAAAAAAAGAAAACCGACAACTAAAAAAAGAAGACAAGGAATTGTTATTAATAAACAGTTAGTTGCTATAATTATTTTTGCTGTTTCAATTCTTTGGTTTTGTTTGGCTGTTATTGATGCTGGTGGAATATGGGGTGCTTTACGAACATTAACATTTGGTTTGTTTGGTTTCAGTACCTTTATTTTCCCATTGATTCTTTTACTTGTTGCAGTTTTAATAGCTATGGATAAAGAAAATAATAATGTTTATTCAAAACTTATTCAGGCAACTGTGATAATAACTCTTATCAGTAGTGTGGTACATATTGTACAGTGTAATCCGGATAATACATACACTAATGCAATCGGTGAGGCTTATGATTATTATGCTAAACAAGGGAAAATGCTTGGTAGCGGTGTTTGGGGTGCGTTATTTGGTGGATTAATGCTGCTTATTACAGGTGGCAGTAAACTCGCTGCAATCATCATACTTGTTATTACATTATTTGTTGTTGTTATGGTTCTTACCGGTCTAACTCTTGGAAATGTATTTAACGGAATTTCAAAACCTGTCAAAAAGATTGGTGAGATTACAGGTGATAAAATCAACGAGTATAATGAAAAAACAGAACAACGTAATCAGAATAAAGAAAAACGAAAAAAGGAATTTAATCTTGATGTAGATTTAGGACCATCTCCTGAAGAAAATAAAGAACCAATTTTCTTAGATGAATCAGTTGAAGAAAAATGTGATGATAAGCTCATATCCTTAGAAGAATTTAAGAATATGGAGAATAACACAGAAGAAACAGTTGACGAAGTTATTAACGAAGACGGTAAGGAAGAAAATGTTATAAACTTAGATAATATTATAAATAACGGAATTTCTGAGACTGTACAGACTCAACCTGTTACTGAGGATGATTCAGAAACTGAACAAGACGAATATACCGATGAAGAGTGGAATGAAGAACCCGATAGAAAGTATATAATGCCTTCAATCGAACTTCTCAATCTTCCAAAAAATCTTAATATGTCCGATTATGAAAATGAGCAAAAAAATAATGAGCGTAAGTTAATTGATACGCTTAATAGCTTTGGTGTTTCAACAAGATTGGTTGGAGTATCACGTGGCCCATCGGTTACAAGATATGAAATCCAACCTGCAGCAGGTGTTAAAATCAGTAAAATCACTAATCTTGCTGATGATATTGCATTGAATCTTGCTGCTTCCGGTGTTCGAATAGAAGCTCCTATTCCAAATAAAGCTGCTGTTGGTATTGAAATTCCTAATAAGAGCAGACAATCTGTCACTTTAAGAGAAGTAATTGACCAACCACAATATAAAAATACAAAATCTAAGTTAACTGTTGCACTTGGTAAGGATATTACCGGTGAATTTGTATATTCAGATTTGGTTAAGATGCCACACTTGCTTATTGCCGGTACAACTGGTTCAGGTAAATCTGTTTGTCTTAATTCAATGATTGTTAGTATTCTATACAATGCTACCCCTGATGAAGTCAAACTTTTAATGATTGACCCTAAACAAGTTGAATTTACAATTTACAACGGCATACCACATCTTCTTGTTCCTGTTGTTTCAGACCCAAGAAAAGCATCTGGTGCACTTGCCTGGGCTGTTACGGAAATGCTTACAAGATATAAGACATTCTCTGAAAATAGCGTTCGTGATATTTCAGGCTATAATAGCATCTGTGAAAGTCAAGGCAAAAAGAAGATGCCTCAGATTGTTATTTTCATTGATGAGTTGTCTGACCTTATGATGGCTGCTCCAAATGAAGTTGAAGATTCTATTTGTCGTCTTGCTCAGATGGCTCGTGCGGCTGGTATGCACCTTGTTATTGCTACACAGAGACCCTCCGTTGATGTTATTACAGGTATTATTAAAGCAAATATTCCAAGTAGAATTTCTCTTTCTGTTTCATCACAGGTAGACTCCCGTACAATTATTGACTCTGTAGGTGCTGAAAAACTGCTTGGTAATGGTGATATGCTTTATTATCCTGTGGGTATTCCTAAGCCAATTCGTGTGCAAGGATGTTATTTGTCGGATAAAGAAGTTGAAAATGTAGTTACATTTATCAAGAATCAGGAACAGACATCTTATGACGATGATGTAATGAAAGAAATTGACCGTAATGCTGCTCAGACTGGTTCAAAGAAGAAGGATACATCCTCATCTGGCGATGACGGTGAAAAGGGTCCTGCTGATGAAATGCTTCCTAAAGCAATTGAAGTTGTTATTGAAGCTCAATCTGCTTCAACAACTTTGCTTCAGAGAAAACTTAAACTTGGTTATGCTCGTGCAGCAGGTATGCATCTTGTTATTGCTACACAAAGGCCATCAGTTGATGTTATCACAGGTATAATTAAAGCAAATATTCCAAGTAGAATTTCTCTTTCTGTTTCATCCCAGGTTGATTCAAGAACGATTATTGACTCAGTAGGTGCTGAAAAACTTCTTGGTAACGGAGATATGCTTTATTATCCTGTTGGTATTCCTAAACCAATTCGTATTCAGGGATGTTATCTTTCTGATAAAGAAGTTGAAAATGTAGTTACATTTATCAAGAATCAGGAACAGACATCTTATGACGATGATGTAATGAAAGAAA
>JAZNLY010000125.1:0-17274 GCA_045579305.1 Candidatus Fimenecus sp.
AATTCATATTGAGTGTTATTTTACTTCAACTCCGCCCCATTCAACTACTGTGAAACCTTTTCTTTCGAATTTGTCGAAATGTTGTGGTTCAACATAAACAGGCTTGTCAATTGGTTTATATGCCATGAAAACTCGGAGCATACTGTCCGGCTTTGGATTAATATTCAATTTTACATTATCTGTATATTTTGTAGTCTGGAAAGAAATAAGGTTATACTCGTTATTTTGCATTTTAGGAAGCCAGTATACAATGAATTCGTTATATTCTCTTGGGGTTAATCCCATTTCGGAAAGCTTTTCCTGAAGGAATTTTACAGTATCGCTTCCTTTGACAACAAATCCCTTTGAAAAATCATAGTTCTGTTTACCTGCTAATTCCCAATATAAATATGAGTATTCTTTTCCGTCAGCTTTGTTAATCAATGTGCCATCAGGTCTTGCTGTAACAGACCAACCAGTATTGTATTCAGGGTATGTACATGAAAAATACATATTTTTTAACTCTACTTCTACAAAAACATCTGTGATTTTTTCAGGATACAGATATAATACCGGCTTATCACCCATACCAACGGCTTCAAATACATATTTACTTAAAACCCAGCCATAAGTGTCATTGTAAGAAACATATATCCATTCATCCGTTTTGTTGGATGAACCATAAACATATAAAGCAGCACCATCAGGGACCTTTGTTATAAATTTATAAGATTTTGAAGGACCTGTTCTCATATTAAGGGGTTCACCATCATATTCATCTGACACATCAACAATTGCACAATATCTGGTGTGCTTTTTATCAGGTTGAATCACATTGTCGAAACATTGTTCATATGTAGCAAATAAAAAGTCAGTTCTGACCCAACCTTCTTTGCCATTATAAGAAATAAGTGTCCAGCCATCAACACTTTCCGTTTGTACAGTTACAATATTTCCGTTATCAATCTGACCCACTATATCATATTTGCTCTTACTTGGACCAAAACGCATTTTTGCATATCCCTGTCCCTCAGAATTGCCACTTATATATCTTTTGTATTGATTACAGTATTTTTCTTTTTCAGGTCTGTAAAGTTTACCTGTATCGAACGAAGTAGTGTCTTCAGTTTCTGAATTGTTGAATGTTTCAGAAATAAAATCAGTAATGGATTCGGTGATGGATTCGGTAATGGACTCATTGCCGTCATTTTTTTGAGCAACAGCAAAAAGGATGCCACCCACTATAATAACCGCCAGAATTATACAGATAACTATACCTGTAATTTTTGATTTTTTTTCGTTTTTGTTTACTCCGTTGCTTTCGACATTGTTGATTTTTGCCCCACAACCGCTACAAAATTCAGCGTTTGGATTTAATTGTTTGCCACATTTTTTACAATACATTTCTTTTTTCTCCTCAAAAGATTACTTTGTTTTTATAATCAACGCTACCGTTTCCGCATGCCTTGGGACAACAGCGTGAATAAAAAGGTTGTTATCTACGCTGCCCACATGACCGTCCTCGTAAAGCCTATGCCATCGATTCAAATCACGAAATAAAACAAATTTAATCAAAGATTGAAATCAAAAAAGCTACTGCTTCTTGCGGAGATAAAACTAAATTCCGGTTTTGTGTTTCAATGCAGTTCAACACGACCATGTCTTTGGACGTCGGGTCAACATGGACACTTACCCCTTTGAGTTTAGGGTAATCCTCTGGAGCATCAATCCAGAAATGAGTTCCGGGAAATGTCCCTATTTGTTTCATTCTTTCCTTGTAGTGCTTTAGTACTTCAATTGTTACCCAAGAACACATTTCATTTGAAAATGTATTGCACAACAAATCATGTTCCTCTTTGCTCACATCAAAATTCATGATTCCATCCTCATACATTATTTTTTCTCCAGTTTATTTTCTCGTCATCAATACTACCGTCTCCACATGGTCTGTATGTGGAAACATATCGACAGGTTGAATCTTTTTTACCTTATATCCGTTTTTTGATAGATATAGTAAATCTCTTGCTAACGTTTCGGGATTGCAACTTACATAAATCACTTTTTCAGGGCTAAGTTTAACAAGTGATGAGAGAAACGGAATATCACTTCCGGCTCTTGCAGGGTCCATAATCACTGAGTCGACCTGTTCATTGTTGTTTGCCAAATCAACCATAAACTTTCCGGCATCGGCAGCAATAAATTTAATATTTTCAATACCGTTGAGTTTAGCATTCTCTTTAGCATCTTTTACGGCATCTTTATTTATTTCAACACCTATAACACTCTTAACATTCTTGCTTGCAATAAGTCCGATTGTTCCTGTGCCACAGTATGCATCAATAATCCTTTCATTACCATTAAAATCCGCATATTCAAGTGCTTTATTGTACAGGATTTCTGTCTGTATAGGGTTAATCTGGTAAAAGGCTTTTGGTGAAATACGAAATTTTAGTCCGCAAAGTTCTTCTGTGATTTTTCCGTCACCATAAAGCACTTCACTTTTATCACCCAGAACCATGCTTGTGAATTTGTTGTTTATATTCTGCACAATTGTGGTGATTTCAGGATGTCTCCCCACAAGAGCATTGACAAATGAACGCTTCGATGGGAATTGTGGAGAAGCTGTTACGAGGACTACCATAACTTCACCACTTTTAAAAGCAGTTTTTATAAGCACATGCCTCAAAAAGCCTTGACGTAAATTTTCATCATAAGGTTTTATCTTGAAACTTTTTATAAGCTTCTTTACGGTGTTTGCAATTTCGTCAGCTTTTGGGTCTGTAAGCATACATTTTTCGATATCTACAATTCTGTGAGTTGATGATTGATAAACACCCGAAACAGTCTGACCGTTTCTGCTACGACCAAAAGCATATTGTGCCTTGTTTCGGTAATTATACGGATTTTCCATACCGATAATTTCTTCGATGTGACAGAATTTACCTAAAAGTCGAATTACTTTAACCTGTTTATGGTGTAACTGCTCTTCATATGAAAGATTTAATAATTGACATCCACCACACTTTTTAGCGTGAGGACAGATTTGCTTTGCTTTATTCATAATCAACCTATTTTTCTACCGTTTTTTATTTCTATTTTACCAAAGAAAGGGACTTTGATATATCCTGTAAAAGTATCGCCATGGATTTCAACCACAACATCAACAACCATTTTACCCACAAGGTCGATTTCGGCCTTGCCTGAGAGTGAGTTCCCATTTTCCTTTATGTTGTAAACTCTGAAATTAGGAAGCTTTTTAAGAGAGGGGACAGTAACAGAAAAGTTATATTCACCATTATTATCGGTGATTTCCACGATGGCGTTGCCACTTATCATAGATGTCTCAATATCTCCTGTCCACGTACCTAATCCTATCATTTTTTTACACTCCTTTATTATATACACTCAATTTTACCATTTAATTCATATGATGTAAAGTAAAAAAACAGTCGATTTTTCAACACCCTCCATTGACAATGATGATAATTAGGAGTAAAATATTAAATTGACATTTAATAGGTATATGAGGTGTTTGTTTGAAAACGTTCTTTACTCGTTCACGAATGCAACAAATAATACTTATGGCAGTGGATATTATTGTTGTAAACGGAGTATATTTCATATCTGTATTTTTGCATAACTTTTTTAGCATGTCTTCAGAAATGATGAAACTTCTTGTTACAAGGATTCCATATATAACAGTAGTTTATATCGGTTTATATCTCTTAGCAAATCTTTATAAAAACCTGTGGAGATATATGGGTTTTCTTGAACTTACAAAGACGGTTTTGTGTGCAGGTGTAGGTACGATAATTTGCTTTTTAATCGACTATATTTTAATGATATCAGGTAATTTGTTCGGAATAAGATGTCTGAGCTTTATTAACTATGTTGACTCCCTTTTGCTCATTATATTCTTTTGTGTGGGCATAAGAATTTCATATAAAGCATTTAAGTCTATGCATTCAAGTGCAAAACGACGCAGTGGTGTTGCTAACAAACACATCATGATTATCGGTGCAGGCAATCTTGGAAATGCTGTTTTATACGAAATGAATCTATCAGGATACAGGTTTGGTTCACCGGTATGTATTGTTGACGATGACCCTAAAAAACAGAAAATGCGTATTCGTGATATCCCTGTTGCAGGTAGGGTGGAAGATATACCACGTCTTGTTGCAAAGTTTGATATCAATGAAATACTTTTCTGTATTTCGGCAATAGAACCAAAGAGAAAACGTGAGATTCTTGATGTGGCAATGTCTACGGGTTGTTCACTCAAATTAGCTCCCAATATTAACGAATACGGCGGTGTCAATAAATCTTTTTCAGACAGAATCCGTAAGGTTTCAGTTCTTGACCTTCTTTCTCGTCCGGAGGTTAAACTTGACCCTGATGTTTGTAAATATGTTACTAATGAAACTGTTCTTGTAACGGGTGGCGGCGGTTCAATTGGTAGTGAGCTCTGTCGACAGATTGCAAGATACAATCCGGCCCAAATTGTTATATTTGATATATATGAAAACAATGCATTTACTCTTAAAAATTCACTTGACAGACAATATTGTGGTGCTCCACAGATTGAAATTCGTATAGGCTCTGTCCGTGATATTGAACGACTAAAAGAGATTTTTGAAGAGTTCAATCCTTCATCGGTTTTCCATGCTGCAGCACATAAGCATGTTCCATTGATGGAAGACAGTCCTTATGAAGCAGTTAAGAATAATATTCTCGGCACATACAATACAGCTTTTTGTGCTAATGAATATGGTGTTAAGAATTTTGTTCTTCTTTCAACGGACAAGGCTGTTAATCCTACAAACGTCATGGGTGCAACAAAGCGTGTATGTGAAATAGTTGTCCAGCATTTCAGTAAAATTTCAAAGGGTACAAAGTTTGCTGCTGTGCGTTTCGGTAATGTGCTTGGCTCAAATGGTAGTGTTATTCCGATTTTTAAGGAACAGCTTGAAAATGGTGGACCACTTACAGTTACACATCCTGAAATTACAAGATATTTTATGACAATTCCTGAAGCAAGTCAGCTTGTTGTGCAGGCAGGTGGTCTGGCAAAGGGTGGTGAAATCTTTGTTCTTGATATGGGTGAACCGGTAAAGATTGTCACATTGGCAGAAAATCTTATCAAGCTTTCAGGTTTTGAACCATACAAGGATATTGATATTCAGTTTACAGGTTTGCGTCCTGGTGAAAAGCTTTATGAGGAATTATCCCTTGAAGAGGAATTAGATGAAAGACAAAAAACAGGAAATGACAAGATTTTTGTCACAAAGCCTTTAAATATTGATGATATTCAGCTTGAAAAGGATATCAAATCTATACCGGATTTGAAACCTCAGGAAGTGCGAGAATTCCTGAAACGACTCGTTCCTAATTACAGCCCAAAATAAAAAAGAATTAATTTATACATTGGAGATGTTCGCAAATGCAAATCAGAATCGAAAAAACAACAACACCAAAAGCAAAGCCTGACTGGGAAAATTTAGGTTTTGGTCACATTTTCACAGACCACATGTTCATCATGGACTATGATGAGGGACAGGGCTGGCACGATGCCAGAGTTGTACCATATCAGCCTGTAGTTCTTGACCCATCAGCACTTGTTTTCCACTATGCTCAGGAGTGTTTTGAAGGACTTAAAGCATATCGCTGTGCTGACGGAAGTGTTCAGCTTTTCCGTCCTGATAAAAACGCTGAAAGGATGCAGTCAACACATGACAGACTCTGTATCCCACAGATTCCTGTTGCTGACTTTGTAGATGCAGTTAAAGCACTTGTTTCAGTTGATAAGGATTGGGTACCTACAGAGCCTGATACAAGTCTTTATATAAGACCTTTTACAATTGCTACTGAACCTGTTCTTGGTGTTAAGGCGTCAGCAAAATATCAGTTCATCATTATCTGTTCACCATCAGGTGCATATTATGCAGAAGGTCTTAATCCTGTTAAGATTTATGTTGAAGAAGAATTTGTACGTGCTTGTCCGGGCGGTACTGGTGCTATCAAATGTGGTGGTAACTATGCTGCATCAATGGCTGCAGGTGAAAAGGCTCATCAGCTCGGTTATTCACAGGTTCTCTGGCTTGACGGTGTTGAAAGAAAGTATGTTGAAGAAGTTGGCGCTATGAACATTATGTTCAAACTTAATGGTGAAATCTATACAGCAGCAACGTCAGGTACCGTTCTTCCTGGTATTACAAGAATGAGTTGTATTGAAGTTCTCAAGAACTGGGGATACAAGGTTAACGAAGGTAAACTTGCTATTGATACAATTATGGAAGCAGGTAAAAATGGTGGACTTGAAGAAGTATTCGGTACAGGTACAGCAGCAGTTATTTCACCTGTTGGCTCACTTCGTTACAAGGACGATGTTGTAGAAATCAACAACTTTGAAATCGGCGAACTTACACAGAAACTTTACGATACACTTACAGGTATCCAGTATGGCAAGCTTGAAGATACATTCGGTTGGACTGTAAAAGTTGACTAATTGTAAATAGAAAGAATTAAGGACAGGCTATTTATACAGTCTGTCCTTATTCATGTAAAAATATTGATAAATTATAATTTGTAGGAATAACCAATTTGGTTTGTCATTCTGAGCGTAAGCGAAGAATCTCTACCAAAGTGATATATCAACCAACAGAGATTCTTCGTCACTTCGTTCCTCAGAATGACACATCATGTATAATTTATCGGTGTCTTTTATATTATGATACAACCTTGTAGGGGCGACTCACGAGTCGCCCGTTTCAAAAGGTGAAGAAAACATCATTCGGGCGATTCGTGAATCGCCCCTACAATAATCAGCAACGCAGTTCCACAATTCTGAACTCTGCACTCTGCGTTCTGCATTCACATCTACAAACTTCAATTTAATAAATAACAAAGGTGGAGTTTTTCTCCACCTGTTTGTTGTTTTATTTACTTGCTTCTTTCAAAAGCTTAAGAATTTTCTCTCTTGGGAAAATGTACTTTTTGTTACAGAAATGACAGCAAACTTCGGTTTGTTCATCCTCTGCCATTTCACGAAGTCCATCTTCACCTGCACCGATAAGTGCTCGTGTTACTCTTTCTGTGCTGCAATCACATTTGTATTCCACAGTTTGTGTGTCAAGAAGTTGCATGGGGAATTCTGAAAGAACAGTTTTACAGATATCTTCAGGTGTAAGTCCTTCTGCAAGCATTGTTGTAACAGGTTTGATTCTTTCAAGACTCTTTTCAACAAGGGAAATTGTATCTTCTCCTGCGGTAGGAAGCAACTGAATTAAAAATCCACCGGCCAAAAGCACTTCTTCAGTCTGTGGGTCAACAAGCACGCCCAATGCACAAACAGTTGGTGTCTGTTCACTTGTAGCATAATAAGCAGTAATATCTTCTGCGATTTCCCCGGATATAATTGGTGTCTGTGCACAGTATGGTTCTTTCATACCTAAATCTTTGATAACAGTCAGGAAACCGTCTTTACCAACTGCGCCTGAAACATCAAGCTTACCTTTATTGTTAAGCGGTAAATTCACTCTCGAATCACCAACATAGCCTTTAACCTGACCCTTTGAGTTAGCAACAGCAACAACAGGGGAGGCAGGTCCACCACCACTTATTTTAAGAGTGAGAGTATCTTTTTCACCTTTTAAAAGTACACCCATCATGGATGCACCGGTTATAAGTCGACCAAGAGCAGCAGAGCACACTTTTGATGTGTTATGAATCTGTTGCATCTTTTTGACCATTTCTGTTGAATTAAGAACAAGACAGTATAAAGTACCATCTTCTGAAATCATTCTTACAAGTTCGTTCATTTTAATTCATCCTTAAAAATAGTTTCAGTTTTTTTACAAATAAATGTTATTCTTTCAGTGGTGTCACTTGTTGGATTTGAACTGTAATCGTCAGTTGTGCCTAAAAGAGTGAAACCACATTTTTTTATTATATCAATAATACTTTCTGAGGTGTAAATATATTCAGAAAAACTTTCACTGTATCGTTCATAGTCTTCATTTTCCTCGTTTTTTATAAAGAAATCAAGGTCAATATCAGTTCTTTCTGAATCTTCGTCATATGAATTCTGCCATACACAGTAAACCTCGTCCATATCATAGACAAAAGTGTTGTTTCCAAGAACTTTTTTATGCTTATATGGTGTATTCATGTCAAAAATGAATATCCCGTTCATATCCATAAAAAGTGATACAAGTGAAATGGCCTTTTCAATTTTTTCTATACTGTCAATATGGTTGAATGTGTCAAGACTTGAAACAGCACATTGGATTGTGCCGAAAAGGTCAAGTTCTTCTGCCTTCTGACAAAGGAAAAGCGCAGAGGATTCCTCATCGTACTTTTTCTCATTTGCTACTGAAAGCATATCCTCACTGGCATCAACACCAATTACATCATAACCATTTTTTTCCAACATAAAGGAAAGGGTGCCGGTGCCACATCCAAGGTCAAGCAAAAGCCCTCTGTCAACACCATTTTCGTGTAACAGAGAGCATATTTTATCGGCAATTCTTTCGTATTCTACGTTTTCTGTCAGAATATCATAGACTGATGAAAAAATACCGTAACTCATTCTTCAACTCTTTCAAAAATCTTTTCATAACCGTCAGCACCATAGTTAAGTGAGCGGTTAACACGGCTGATTGTCGCTGTTGAAGCTCCTGTTTCCTTAACGATTTCGTTATAAACCTTTTTATCAGAAAGCATTTTAGCAACAACACAACGCTGTGCCATTGAGTGAAATTCATTTACAGTGCAAAGGTCCTGAAAAAAATCGTAACATTCTTTTTCATCTCTTAACTGTAAAATACATTTTACAAGAAATTCTGTATTTTCATTTTTGAAATCTATACCCATTTTTATAAGCCTCCCAAGTTTTATTCCCTTAACATTTTAACACATTAAAACTTGAAAGTAAAGAATTATTTTTAAATATTACAAATTTTCTGCAATATGCAGGATTATACCAGGAATAATTGAACAAATATACAGAAGTCCCATAATTTTAAAGTTTTCTTTAACCTTTGATTTGTCACGGAATAATATGAGTAAGCCTGCACCGGCGTTTGTGCAAAGTCCTGCAACAAGAGAGCCAAAGCTTAATGTTCCCTCAATGTATAAATGTGCCAGAAGCACTGATGACGCACAGTTGGGAATGAAACCGATTATAGCAGCAAGGAATGGCTGTAAAACAGAATCGGAAAGTAATATGTTAGACAGACTATCCGTTCCCATTAGGGAAACTGCCATATCGATGATGAGAGTAAACAGAAGTACAAACCCAAACACCTTTCCTGTGTGGATGAGTGCCGGGCGTAAAACTCCACCATTTTCCTCACAACCACAATGGTCATGTTCACATATATCGTGCGAGTGATGGTGATGATGTTCTTTGTGAGTTTTCTTTTCGAAAATATATATCACATAACCAAAAAACAATGCAATAATAATTTTTGTCACTATTAATCTGAGAATTTCAGTACTGCCATTCTCTGCTGTTGCAAGTAAAATAACGGCTTCATCGGATGTTGAAAGAAAAACTGCAATCAATGTACCTAAAGTGATTACTCTGCTTGAATACAGATTTGCGCTCATAATTGAAAAACCACATTGTGGAATGCATCCCAGTATTGTGCCGATTAAAGGACCTGCTGTACCTGCACGTGTAAAAATATGTTTTACTTTATCCTGTGCCTTGTGCTCAAGAAATTCAATAATAAGAAAAGCAACAAAAAGAAAGGGGAGCATTTTTGCTGCATCAAGAAAGGAATGGTATAAAACCTCAATAACATCTGCAACAGAATGGATGGAAGATTCAATATGTGAATGAAGGATGGAAGTCATACTGTTTCCTCCCTTCTGCAATTCTGACAAGTACCATATAACACAGTCCTTGAGCCATCAAGAATAAATTGATGGTCCTGGAAAATATGATTTGAAAGTTTATCAAGAAAATCACATTCGGTGTGAAATAAAGTGCCACATGAAGAACATTTCAGATGATAGTGATTATGGCAATTTTCACTTTCAAACTGATAACAACTGGCTTTGTTGTCACCGGAAAAGAATCTTCTTGCCTTTTTTTCTTCACATAACTTATCCAACTGACGGTAAACAGTGGTTCGTCCAATGCGGCAACCATTTGAAATAAGAGAAAAATACACATCCTCTGCAAAGAAATGCTTTTCAGCGTTATTTCTCAAAAAATCATAAACTAATTCACTTTGTTTTGTTTTATAACTCATAATACACCTTTGATTAAATGAATTTGAAATCCATTTTCAAATTATACACAGAAACGGGTTTTCTGTCAATGTTCAAAAGTGAATAATTTATTGACTACAGAGTGCTTTTTTTATATAATGATATAAATGTATCCACAGTAAAGGGGAATGATTATGAGTAAATCAGAGATTAAATTTATATGTGTGGTAATGGCAATTGCTGTGTTCATTTCCACTTTTACTGCTTGTTCAATAGGTGGTAATGGCGGTGGTGATATAGACACTCCACCGGAAATTGTTGTTGACAACACCGGTGCAAATACAGTAACAGCATACAACAAGGATGGTGCTTATTCACTTGATATTGACGCAGGTGATGAGATTCACGATATCAGCGACTTGCTTTTCGGTGCATTCTTTGAGGATATCAACTTTGGTGCAGATGGCGGAATTTATGCTGAAATGGTGGTTAACCGTTCATTTGAATATGATTTCCATGCAAAGGATGACGAGCTTTATCGCTGGACATCTGTAAACGGCGCAAAGCTTAAGGTTGACTATCTTCCAAATCATTCTCTTAATGAAAATAATCCTCATTATCTCATCGTGAACAACGCAACTGAAAGCACAGCGGGTGTTGAAAACTATGGCTTCCTTGACGGAATGAGCATAAAGAAAGATGAGAATTATAATATGTCTTTCTATGCAAAGTCAAAGAAGGGTTACGAAGGTAATTTCTATGTAAACCTTGCAGTTGACGGACAGGTTGTTGCAAGCAGCACAATTACTGCAACATCAAATGACTGGACAAAGTATGAAACAACACTTACATCAACAAAAACCGCACATGAAAAAGTAACTTTACAGGTACTTGTTGACAGTGGTGAAGTTTATTTTGATATGATTTCTCTTTTCCCTGAAAATACATACAAAAACAGAGAAAATGGTATGAGAGCCGATATGGCGAAACTTTTAGAGGAGTTACAGCCAAAATTCCTTCGTTTCCCAGGCGGTTGTATTATTGAAGGTCACGACTATTCAACTGCTTATAACTGGAAAGACTCAATCGGTACAGGCAAAAATGGTCTTCCACTTGAATTTAACGGAAAATATGGTGATGTGGCAACAAGAAAACAGGGAATCAATCTTTGGACAAACGTGGAAATTGATAATGATGAATTGCCTTGCTTTATGACCTATGGTTTAGGCTTCTTTGAGTATTTCCAGCTTGCTGAAGATATAGGCGCTATCGGTGTGCCGGTGCTTAATGCAGGACTTTATTGTCAGGCAAGAGGTAAAGGTCCACTTTCAATGGATAGCAGAGAATTCAAACAGTATGTACAGGATATGCACGACCTTGTTGAATTCTGTCGTGGTGACGAAAACACAACCTGGGGTAAAGTCCGTATTGATTTAGGCAGAGAAGAGCCATTCAAGCTTAAATATATCTGCATCGGTAACGAAAACTTCGGTGATGCTTACTTTGAAAGATATTCATACTTCCTTAAATCATTCAACGATGCAAAAGCAAAAAATCCTGCACTTTATGAAGGTATCGAATTAATATATTCTTCAGGTCTTGACGATGGTACAAGTGGTCCTGATTATCTTGCATCTTACGAATATGCAAAGAACGAACTCGATAAAACGGGCTCAACAAATGCATCTGATTTTGCAGGGGCAACGGACCATCATTACTATAACGACCCATCCTGGTTCTATGAAAATGCTGATTACTATGATGAAGATAATTACAAGAGAGATGTAGCCAATATGACCGACACCATTTATGGTGGTGGACTCAAGGTTTTCGTTGGTGAATACGCTTCATGGAGCAATACTCTCAATTCAGCACTTTCAGAGGCTGCATATATGACAGGTCTTGAAAGAAATGGTGATATTGTTGAAATGGCTGCTTATGCACCACTTTTCGGCAACCTGTCCGCAACTCATTGGGCACCTGACCTTATCTGGTTCAACAACCATCAGGTAACAGGCTCAATTAATTATTATGTACAGAAGCTTTTCGCAAGAAACCAAGGCTCAGCAGCTCTTAATCACACATTTACAGGTGCAGAAATAGAAGAAAAGACTATTTCAGGTGCAGTTGGTGTTGGTACATGGTACACATCAGCAAAATTTGATAATCTTATTGTCACAGACAACAAAACAGGTGAAAAGCTTGCACACGAAAAGTTTACTACAGCATTTGCAAAGAAGGACTGGAATTTTGCAACAGATGGCAAGTGGAAGATTAAAAAAGGTGCTCTTGTAAACACAACAACAGATATGGCATATTCCAATACCGGTAGTGTGGCATATTTCGGTGATACAAGCTGGAATAACTATACAATGACTGTACAAGCTACAAAACTTGATGGTGGAGAAGGCTTTATAATCCCATTTGCTGTAAAGGATATTGACAACAACATCTTCTGGAATATCGGTGGTTGGAACAATACAGTTTCTTGTCTCCAGAAAATTGAAAACGGCAACAAATCAGACAAAATTGTAGGTACTGTAAAGGATATTACAGTTGAAACAGGCAGAACCTATGAAATTAAGGTTGTAGTTGATGGCGCAAGAGTAAAAGGCTATATTGATGGTGAGCTTTATTTCGATTACAATTTTGGCGTTAAGGCACAGTCAAAAGCATACACAGTAGTAAGTAACGACGACAATGGTGATATTATTATCAAACTTGTCAATGTCACAGAAAAAGCAAGTCCTGTTGCTATTAACATTTCAAATGCAAATATTGACGGTACAGCAATAATCAACCAGGTAGCAGGGGACTCTCTTAAGAATGATAATATTCTCGGTGCAGAAGAGGATTGTATTATGAAGGAATTCACTCTCAGCGGATTTTCAAATCAGTTTAATTACACAATGCCTGCATATTCAGCAACAAGCATCAGACTTAAAACAAAATAAAATGCAAAAAAAGAGTACAGAGTTTTGATTCTCTGTACTCTTATTATTTTTCTAAGGTTACAACTATTATCTCAGGTGGGTTGTTAACTCTGAAAGGAAACAGACTGTTTCCTATGCCACGACTCACCACCATATTGGTATCATTTTCAGTAAACAATCCGGAATCATATTCCGGGAATTTTCCTTGATGTGGTGCATAAAGTCCGCCGATAAAAGGTAATCTGATTTGTCCACCATGAGCATGACCTGAAAAGACAACGTTCATATTATTATCGGTATAAACCTTAAAAAATTCAGGTCTGTGTGATAACAGAATTTTAAAATGTCCGTTATTGCTATATTTCTGGAGTTCGTTATCAGTGGTTATCCATCCATTATCACTATTCACATAAGTAGGGTCATCAAGACCGATGATTTGAATTTCACTTTCAGCTTTTTTCAACATTACGTTATCGTTGTGAAGAATTGTTATATTCTCATTGAGAGCAACGCTGTCAATACGATTTTCTTCAGTGACACGTGACTCGTGATTGCCTGTTACATAATAAACAGGTGAAATCTTTGCGACATTGTTTATAAAGTCTCTGGCAATATTTGCATCGGGACGTCGGGAATCAATAATATCACCTGTAACAACAATAATGTCGGGCGAGGCCTCTTTAATTAGTGATAATAAATCTTCATTGTTTTCACCGAATTCAGCATTGTGCAAATCTGAAACATGTACAATTTTAAAACCGGAAAATTCATTTGGTAATAGGTCGTTATTTATGGTAATTTCATTGATATGAACGGATTGATTCTGAACGATATTCCATATAAGAAAGAACAATGAAATGCAAAAAAAACATATAAGAATAACACTAGTCTTTTTTGATAACCTAAATTTTTGTTTCATATTATTTCTCCAGTAATTGTTTTCCCAATGCTTTCAGACTGTCTGTACGGAGTTTCTTGGAATATTGAGTGTCACTAAGCACCCAGTCCCATTCCACCTTGAACCAGTCAATTTCCTGTGGCTTTTTGCCATCCATTTCTGCTTTAACTTGTTCCATAAACTTTTCCCAACGCATTTTGTGGAATGAGTTTACAAGGTCACCAAGTTGTCTGTGGGCATAATCGTGAAGATTACCATCATCAGAAAGTAATCTGCAATACCAAGTGGTAATAAGGGCCTTTGCATTTATCATATAAAGCTCTCTCGTGAAATCATCAAGCTTGTCCGCATATTCGCAGACAGGCTCAATATATGAACTGAATGAGAATTCTTTACTGTTGAGAAGAACTCTGTCAAGCGTATCCATAAGAGATAAGAGCTTTTCACCATATTCAACACAAACAAGATAATCCTTACTCTTGTATGCAGAAACAGTCTTTCGGGCAAGAGAGGTGAGTCGGTTACAAATTGACTGTCGTAACAAATCAACTGCATCATATATATAGCATTCGTTGTCCTTGAATTTGTCATAATCTTTAAGGAAAAGAGCAACGGCTTTATTAAAATCTTTTGTAGAATATGGGATTTTGACGGTGCCACGTGCTGTGAACATTTTTGTTTCAGGGTCAAGAGGTCGACGACAACCCATTGTTTCTGAAGCTCCGAAACTCAAAGGTCCGTTGTCGCTGCCATAAGCAGTTTTAAGAAGAACTTCTATGCTCTCGTTAATATGTTCATTTTCTTTACCATATCGACGAAGAGTATATTTTTTTGCCCATGCTTGAACATCATCAATGTCTTCCCAGATTGTAGAAAAGAAAATCTCCGACACAATTGGGTTTACATGTGTGCTTTCAGCGGTAAGTGCAATTCCCTTGAAATTAGGTCTTTGTGATGCATTTCTGACCATTTCGGGTATTTTGTTTACATCACCATAAAGACCATGTCTGCCACCAAAATTATTAAGAAGTCCGCAAAGTACATTTCCGTATTTGGAGAGACGACTGAAATTGTTGGAATTATGGTTGATTTTTTCTGTATTAAGGTCAAGCATAAGAATGTGGTTTTCACGATATTGCTTGACAGATTTTGTGAAAAGTTTGTTAGGATTCAATGCCCAACACTGTACAACCCACATAGCGTCCTTGTCATATTGCAAAAGGGTTTCCATAACATTTGCATAACTGTCCTTTGCAGTGCTTTTGTCAAGCTTTCCACCCTCGTGACCGATATCACCGGCATAAAAATGAGTAATATCACCGAAAACTTCCCTCTGACATTCATAGAAAAGCTTTGCAAATTTCACATAATAAGCACTTTCAGGACTGACGATGAGTGGTTGTTCAATTCCTTTCCATTTTCCTTGCTCAATCGTTGGGATATCCATATCCTTTTTCTTGATGTCACGAGGCAACATACCTGTATATGCTTGCAATACAACATTCATACCGAGAGTTTGCATTCTTCTGTGATTTCTTCGTGCCATCTGACATTTTTCAAAGAAAAAATTATCGTGTACAGGTCCACCGATTCCACATACATTTCCCATATAAAACCAGGCGTAGTAGGATGGGCCGGTAATGAAATTCTTGATTTCTCTGTGACGATATCCAAGTTTAGTCAAAAAACGTCTATAAACCTCTTCCATTCCAAGAATATCAAGAACTAAATTGACACCATTCATTGCAAGAAAATCAATTTCTTTCTGCCATTGTTCATCTGACCAGAACGCCATAGAATATGAGTGGGTGCAGTAATTATAGGCATATCTGTGAATGAATTTGGTTGCACGGTCAATTTTGCCATTAACAGATGGTAATGTTTTAGGAAGCTTTATCTGCTTACCAAAACGGGAAATATGACAGTTGCATACTTCTTTCAGATAATAGTTGAAAGCACTTGCAAGACCTACACCATTATTGGATGTAAGCATAATTTTATCCTTTAAACTTGCAATCGAAAAATAGTCTTCACGAAGTCGTCTGTCAAGTCGCAAATCAAACTGTTCAACGTAATCTTCACCAATAGTTCTGCCAATAATACCCTTTACATCTTCTATAATATCTTCATCAGTAACAGGGGAGGCGAATTCTGTTTTTTCAAATACCTCAGGCTCACGGAATGTAGACTTTTTTGAAGGGAAATTACAATTTTCACCAAGTACCTCAATATTGTTGATTGTAACCTGTTTTCCACCATAATATTTTACGAAAATACGAAGATATCTTGCAATTTTTCCACTCTTACCTTTTCTGTAAAAATTAACGCCGTCAAGGCTTGAATAAACTGTATAATTTACGTCTGTGTTTTCAGGGAAAACAACAATAACATCGTGTATGCTCATATTTGTCGAAAAAGCCAAATCAATAAAACAAGGATATGTGTCAAAGACAAACATAGGCATCCCGTTTTTGTCAGCTTCACCACTCGCATTTAATATTTCATAATTAAGAAGTTCCAAATTAATCACCTTAAAGCAAAATAACTGTATAACAATTAAAATATATCACAAAAAATACCAAAAGTCTATTCAGAAAAACAACTATTTTTGTCTATAAACAAACAAAATTTGAATGATGGAAAAAAATAGGGAAAAACTATTGAAAATAAAATACTTTTTTGTTACAATTTATAAGGTTAAATGTGTCAGTGTGTTTTGGCGTATTTAAGTTAAATTTGTTAATAATTTTTTGGAGGTATAAAAATGAGCAAAAAGTTTGTTTACCTTTTCAAAGAGGGTAACGCTTCAATGCGTGAACTCCTCGGTGGTAAAGGCGCTAACCTTGCAGAGATGACAAGTCTCGGTCTCCCAGTTCCTCAGGGCTTCACAGTTACAACAGAAGCTTGTACACAGTACTATGAGGATGGCAGAAAAATCAATGATGATATCCAGGCAGAAATCATGGAGTACATCGACAAGATGGAAGAAATCACTGGCAAAAAATTCGGTGATAAAGAAAACCCACTCCTTGTTTCAGTTCGTTCAGGTGCTCGTGCTTCAATGCCAGGTATGATGGACACAATCCTTAACCTTGGTCTTAACGAAGAAGTTGTTGAAGTTATGGCAGCTAAGTCAGGTAATGCTCGTTGGGCATATGACTGCTACAGAAGATTTATTCAGATGTATTCTGACGTTGTTATGGAAGTTGGTAAGAAGTACTTTGAAGAACTTATCGACGAAATGAA
>JAZNLY010000126.1:0-7489 GCA_045579305.1 Candidatus Fimenecus sp.
ACATAGACGAAATTATTGATGCACTCATCACTGCAGATACAGCAGAAAAATTAAAGGCGAATGAATAATGAAAACAGTAGTAATTGATATTACAACTGAATATGAAAAAGCATTGAATGAGGCTGAAAGGCTCATAAATGACGGTGAGGTTGTGGCTATTCCTACTGAAACTGTTTATGGACTTGCTGCCAACACTTTCAATGAAGATGCAGTTAAAAAAATCTTTGTTGCAAAGGGCAGACCGAGTGACAACCCACTTATTGTGCATATTGCAAAGTTTGAGGATTTGAAGCCACTTGACAAGGAAATCCCTGAAAAAGTGAAGATTATGGCAGAAAAATTCTGGCCTGCTCCTCTCACTATGATTATGAAAAAGAGTGGGAAAATCTCAAATGTGGTCTCAGGAAATCTCGATACAGTCGCTGTGAGAATGCCAAAAAGTGACTATGCAAGGGCTATAATCGAGAGTTGCAGTTGCCCTATTGCAGCACCGTCAGCAAATCTTTCAGGTAGTCCAAGTCCTACAAATGCTAAATATGTTTATGACGATATGAACGGTAGAATTCCGCTTATTATTGATGGTGGTAACTGTGAAATCGGTGTCGAATCAACTGTAATTTCCTTTGCGGAAGACCCACCAAGACTTTTACGACCGGGTGGTGTAACACTTGAGGAAATGACTGAACTTATCGGTGAAATCGTAGTTGACGATGCAGTCCTCAACAAATTAGAGGAAGGTGCTGTTGCATCTTCACCGGGTATGAAATACAAGCATTATGCTCCAAGTGCAGACATAACAATTATCAAAAGTGACTTTGAAACTTTCAAAATACTGTGCGAAAGTGAAGAAAATAATACTGCATTGGTGTTTGACGGTGAAGAAAAAGAGCTCTCTTGTCCTGCGATTTCTTATGGTGATAAAAACGACGGTTACAGCCAGAGTGCAAGACTTTTTGATGCGTTGCGTGAATTAGACGAAATGGGAGCAAAAAAAGTTTATGCCCGTTGTCCCGATACAAAGGGTATGGGATTGGCTGTGTATAACCGATTAATCCGTGCCGCAGGGTTTAAAATAAAAGTGATATGAAGGAATTACCAAAAAGAAAACGATTGAGATTACAGAATTATGATTACAGCAGTAATGGATTATATTTTGTAACCATTTGTATAAAGGATAAAAAGCCAATATTATCAATAATTGTAGGGGACGATGCCCACATCGTCCCGAAAAAGATTGTATTAAAACCATATGGAATTGTGGTTGACAAATATATAAGACGAATAAATGATGTTTATGATAATATATCGGTTGAAAACTATATAATTATGCCCAACCACATTCATCTGCTACTGTTTATTGATAGATACACACCAAACGGGACGATGTGGGCATCGTCCCCTACGAAAGTGGAAACCGTAGTTCGTTCACTCAAAACAATGGTCACAAAAGAAATTGGTTTTTCAATGTGGCAAAGGTCATATAACGATGAAATAATCAAGAATGAAAAACATTTTCAATATGTTTGGAATTACATTGAATACAATGCGTTGAAGGAATATGGTACAAAGGAAGAAAATATATGAAAATTATTGGTCTTACGGGACTTACGGGTGCCGGTAAAAGCACCGTTGCACAAAAACTTATGGCATACGGTTGTTATCACATTGACGCTGACAAAGTGGCAAAAGATGTAATAAACAACAGTGAAGATGTCAAAAATAAACTCAAAGAGCGATTTGGTGACGATGTTGTAAACCCTGACGGCACAACCAACCGACCACTTCTCGCCTCTCGTGCTTTCAAAGATGAGGACAGTACAAACGCACTTAACGAAATCACCCATCCTGCTGTTACCACAGAAATCAAGTCCATTATTAAGGATATGGAAGAAGTGGGTTATCGCGGTATAATTATTGATGCTATTGCACTTTTTGAGAGTGGTGAGGATAAACTCTGTGACTTTACTGTTGCAGTTGTAGCACCACAAGATATTCGTCTTGAACGCATTATGAAAAGGGATAACATCACCGAAGAAAAGGCACTTGAACGAATCAATGCTCAGAAAGATGAGCGTTTCTTTACAGAAAAAGCAGATTTCGTTCTCTGGAATTACCCACCTTATGACTTGAATGTAGAAATAAAACCAATCATATTACAAATTGGATTATAACCGAAAGGAGAAAATATTATGGATATGAATGAAATGAAAAAAGAACTTTTCTATGAGCCAAAACACGCTATGGAAAAGGTTGACGATGAAGTTGTCAAGGCTGCTGACGATTTTTGTGAGGGATACAAAAGTTACCTGGATTTTGCAAAAATTGAGCGTGAATCAGTTGACTTTTTCGTAAAAGAGGCTGAAAGCAAAGGTTTTACAGAATTCGACAACACAAAGAAATACAACCCAGGTGACAAAGTTTACTTCAACAACCGTGGTAAGGCAATTATCCTTTGCGTATTCGGTAAAAAAAGTATCAGTGAAGGCGTAAAAATCTCTGCTGCTCACATTGATTCACCTCGTCTTGACCTTAAACCAAATCCACTTTATGAAGATTCTAATCTTGCATATTTCAAGACTCACTATTATGGTGGAATCAAGAAATACCAGTGGACTGCAATTCCGCTTGCCCTTCACGGTGTTGTTGTAAAGGCAGACGGTGAAACTGTTAAAGTCAATGTTGGTGAAGACGAAAATGACCCACAATTCTGTGTTACTGACCTTCTTCCACACCTTGCTCAGGAACAGATGAAACAGACAATGAGTGACGGAATCAAGGGTGAACAACTGAACATTCTTATCGGTTCAAGACCATTCTCAAAAGATGAAGGTGCTGATAAAGTTAAACTCAACATCATTAAAATTCTCAACGAGAAATACGGTATTACCGAAGGTGATTTCCTTAGTGCTGAACTTGAGCTTGTACCTGCATTCAAGGCTCGTGACATCGGTTTTGACAGAAGTCTTATCGGTGCTTATGGTCATGATGACAAGGTTTGTGCTTATCCTGCTGCTCAGGCAATTTTCAATGTGGAAAATCCTGAATTCACTTGCCTTACAGTTCTTACTGACAAGGAAGAAATCGGCTCTGACGGTAACACAGGTCTTAACTCATCATATATGAAATATTTCATTTCAGACCTTGCAAAAATGGGTGATGTTGAGCCTTGGAGAGTAATGTCAAAATCAGAATGTCTTTCTGCAGATGTCAATGCTGCATTTGACCCTACATTCCCTGAAGTAAGTGAAAGAAAGAACTGCTCATTCGTGAACAATGGTGTTGTAATTACAAAATACACAGGTGCTCGTGGTAAGAGTGGCACATCTGACGCTTCTGCTGAATATATGGGCAAAATCCGTAGAATGCTCAATGCAAACGATGTTGTATGGCAGATTGGTGAACTGGGTAAAGTTGATGCAGGTGGTGGCGGTACAGTTGCTATGTACGTTGCTAACCTTGACATTGACACAATCGACCTTGGTGTGCCTGTTCTTTCAATGCACGCACCAATGGAAGTTGTTTCAAAACTTGACGTTTATATGGCATATCGTGCATTCAAAGTATTCTTTGAGCAGAAATAATGCAAAACATAGTTTTGCAATGAAATAAATCCTTTCGGATTTATGAAGTATTCTAACGAATATGAAGTAGCGTTGCTATGAAGTATGCCTTACGGCATATTAATAATTTATTTTACTTCATATTTATCAACGATAAATACTTCATAATCAGTATGAATACTTCATTAAAAAAGATGAACGGTGAGAATTGTCTCACCGTTTTTTTTACAACAGTATAGGTTGTGGTTGTTTATTTGTGGCAAGGACTTCCCGCACTGTATCAGGAATATACCTGAAATCTGCCACAATGGAATTTGGTTTATTTATATAATCGTCCTGCTCCATTGGCGCAAAGTAGATATTTTTACTGTTCATAAGTGTGCCGATATTTCGTGCCGATGTTCCCAATGCATCGTTTGACGAAACTGCGATTATGACAGGGCGCTGATTTCTTAAATGTGCTTTTACTGCCAATGTGACGGATGTGTCACTTATTCCGTTGGCAAGTTTACCGAGAGTATTTCCCGTGCAAGGTGCAATCACAAGAACATCAAGCAATTCTTTAGGGCCGATTGGCTCTGCATCGGAAATTGTATATATAATTTTCTCTTTACAGATTGCTTCAATCTGGTCGTTGAAATCCTTTGCTTTTCCGAATCGTGTGTCAGTTGTGTATGCTGTATGTGACATAATGGGGATTACTTTGTAACCCTCATCAACCAATCTTTTCATTTGTGGGATTACCTTTTTAAATGTGCAGAATGAACCACAAAGGGCAAATCCCACAGTCATATTATTCAATTTTATTCCTCCCTTTGTAGTTGTTCATCTACCTTTTTACCAATTATCTCCCCTGCTGATTTCGGTGTGTATTTTCCCGGTAAGGAAAATGCTTTTACCACATCTACCGAGTGTTTTCTTGCAAGATTAAAGTCGAGTCCGTATGGTGCAGAGGCAAGCTCCATAATTTTACTGTCTTTTCTCATATTCTTTAGGGTTTCTTCATCTATAATCTGTGAAGGCACTGTGTTTATGATAAAATCAAAATTACTTATAAGACATGGAAGGTCTGTCAAAGGCTGAGCATTACATCCATTTATAACAGCTTCGTTTCTCTGTTTTTCTTTTCTTGCAAAAATGGTAACATCACAGGAAAGTGCAGTTAGAACCGATGCAGTTTCCTTTGCCACTCTGCCATAGCCTGTTACGGCATATTTCCCTAAAGGTAATGCGAAATCTATATGCTCAAGGAGAATTTTAAGTGCTCCGAAAGCAGTGAGCACTGCATTTTTATCAATAAAATCACTATCATAATAATCAACAAAGGGTATTTCTGTTTCACGCAGTTGCGACAACAATTCACCTTTAATTATTCCTCCAAAAACAAGATTGTTCTTACCGAGAAAAGAAAGAAGCCGTTCAATTGAAATCTCACGCTTTGAAAAAGGCATAACAATTGTTTTGTCGTTTCGGGTGGCAGGTAGCGGAAGAATCACAACTGTGTTGTCCCCTATCATACCTTTAAGCTTATCCGTATCATCGTCCCAGTCAAAAAGTCCATAGGACACAACATCATAACCCTTTAATGACAGATATTCTTTAAGGTATTTTTGTCGTTTATCTCCACCGACAATGACTATATTTCTCTTTTTCATAAGCATTTCACCTTACCTTTACAATAACAGAATATGTTTTTTTAGAAAAAAGGTGATTTAGGTGTTTAAATTTTCTGAAAAATATACTATAATATAAAATGGTGATAAATATGAATGAAATTTCAAAAGTTTTAGAAAGCGTAAAAACAATACATTTCATCGGTATCGGTGGCAGCGGTATGTGTCCACTTGCAGAAATTCTTCATAGCAAGGGCTATACTTTGCAAGGCTCTGACAATAACGAAAGCTCAATTGTTGACCGTATCCGTAAAATGGGTATAAAGGTTATGATGGGGCAGCGTGCCGAGAATATCGAAGGTGCTGAAATGGTAGTTTATTCTGCTGCTATTTCAAAGGAAAACCCTGAGCTTAAGGCTGCACTTGAAGCCGGAATTCCAACATTCCAACGAGCAGAATTATTAGGCGAAGTTTCCCGTCAGTTTTCTAACTGTATCGGTATCTGTGGTACTCACGGAAAGACAACTGTAACTTCACTTACTGTACAGACTATGATTGAGGCAGGTCTTGACCCATCTGCTGTAATCGGTGGCAAATTGCCGCTTACAAACTCTTATGGTCGTGTGGGACAGACAGAAACTATCGTTATGGAATCCTGTGAATATCAGGACACTTTCCTTAAAATGAGTCCTGATGTTGCTGTTATTCTCAATATTGACGAGGACCACCTTGAATATTTCAAGACTATGGAAAATCTCATTTTAAGCTTCACAAAATTTGCTGATTCTGCTACAAAGGCAGTAATTTATAACGGTGACGACGAAAATACCCTTAAAGCCATCGCTGACATTAAGGGTAAAGAGATGATTTCATTCGGTTTTAGTGATAAAAATGACTACTATGCTGAAAACATTCAGGAATACAAAGGTGCTTTCACAAAATTTGATGTGATGTACAAGGGTGAAAAGTTGGGTGGCGTTGAGCTTTCAATTCCCGGTATTCACAACGTGCTCAATGCACTTGCTGCGGTTGCATGTGCAATTTATTCAGGTGCAAAGTTCGAAGATTGTATCAAAGGTTTACAGGAATTCAAGGGTGCAGGTCGTCGTTTTGAAGATTTGGGAACATATAACGGAATCGATTTCGTTGACGACTATGCTCACCACCCTGCTGAACTTAAAGTTACACTTGAAGCAGCAATGAAAATGGGCTACAACACAGTATGGGCAGTGTTCCAGCCTTTCACATATTCAAGAACTGCTATGCACTTTGACGAATTCGTTGATGTGCTTAAAATCCCTGACAGATGTGTTATGACCGAGATTATGGGTTCTCGTGAAGTGAATACCTATGACATTTACACCTCACAATTGGCAGAAAAAATCCCTGAATCCGTATGGTTCAACACTCAGGAAGAAGTTGCTGACTTCGTTGTGAAAAATGCAAAGGCAGGAGATTTGGTCCTCACAATGGGTTGTGGTGACATATATAAATCTGCATTTATGATGATTGAGAGATTAAAAAATGGTACAATTCAATAACAGTTGGGATATTCTCTTAAAAGACGAATTCCAAAAGCCATATTATCTTAATTTGAGAAAGTTCCTTGTACAGGAATACAAGACAAAGACAATTTATCCGCACATGGATAATATTTTCAATTCTCTGAAATATACTGACTACAAGGATGTTAAGGTTGTGATTTTAGGTCAGGACCCTTATCATCAGCCAAATCAGGCACACGGACTTTGCTTTTCTGTGCAAAAAGGTGTTAATCCACCTCCATCTTTACAGAATATGTACAAGGAAATTCACGCCGAATACGGCTATCCCATTCCAGACCACGGTGAACTTACATACTGGGCAAAACAAGGCGTTCTTATGATGAACACAGTTTTAACTGTAAGGGAAAGTCAACCAAACTCTCACAAAGGTATGGGTTGGGAAATCTTTACGGACAATGTGATTTCACTTCTTAATCAAAGACCTGAGCCAATGGTGTTTCTCCTCTGGGGTGCAAACGCAAGGGCAAAAACAAAAATCATCACTAACCCAAACCATTTAGTGCTTGAGTCAGCACATCCGAGCCCACTTTCTGCATATAACGGATTTTTCGGTAACGGACATTTCAAAAAAGCAAATGAATTTCTCCGTTCCCGTGGTATGACGGAAATTGATTGGAAAATAATATAATCGAATAACAACAATCAAAGGCAGAGATTTCCTTTTTATTATACAAATTATAATTTGTAGGGATGATTGAATTTTATATGCAACCGGTAGGGCGGGGTCTTGACCCCGCCGTTGTTGGTTTAT
>JAZNLY010000127.1:0-4447 GCA_045579305.1 Candidatus Fimenecus sp.
GTTCCTCAGTTGTGTTGGCTGAAGAAGAAAAAAGCCCATTTAAAATCATTGAAAAAAGCATAGAAATTATGGAAGGGCATAGTGTGCAATATGCATTATATTGCTTATCTTTTTCAGGATGGGTATTGTCCTGCTTTTTGATTATTCCGTTGTTTTATGTCGTGCCATATATAACAATCGGAAAGTGGTGTTTTAAGAATTCACTTGGTTTATTCAAAGTTTTCAAACAAGAAAAAAAGAAACCAATTATATTCTATCTTCCTAAAAAAGTGGAAAATTAGGTAAAAAAAGTTGGTGGTTAAAAACTTAACCACCAACAAATTTAATTATATAATTAAATTAAAGAATTTCACCCATTGTACCTGGCTTGCAGAGTGCAGCATTTGATTCGTCAGTATCAATATGCATTGCAAGAGCAAAGTTAGGATGAACTCTGACTACAACATCACCAAATGTAAGTGTTCTGTCATCAGATGCAACTTTAACTTCAACAACCTGTTTGTCAACAAGACCATATTTTTCAGCATCGTCCGGAGTCATGTGAATATGACGCTTTGCAACGATAACACCGTTTTCGATTTCAATTTCACCTTTAGGTCCAACAATTTTACAACCAGGTGTACCTGCGATATCGCCTGATTCTCTAACAACTGCTGCAACACCGATTGAACGAGCATCAGAAGCAGAAATTTCTACTTGAGTAGCAGGTCTTACAGGACCAAGAATTGAAACACCAGGGAACTGACCTTTAGGACCAATAACTGCGATTCTTTCTTCACAAGCATACTGACCAGGCTGTGAAAGGTCCTTTTTCTTTGTAAGCTCATAGCCTTCACCGAAAAGGATTTCAAGGTGTTCTTTTGAAATGTGAGCGTGTCTTGCGCTTGTTTCAACTAAAACTGTCTTTTCCATATACCATTCTTCTTTCTAAAAAATATTACAAAATTTGCTACTAATATAATAGACCTTTTTCAATAATTTGTAAAGTGTAAAAGTGTATAAGTTTACAGTAATTCTTTAAAAGATTTTATGTAATAATCTGCAATTTCGCAGATTCGGGTGCGGTCTTTTTCTGAAAATTTATCATAAACACCGCAAACAGTGAAGCCACCTTTTTTAGCACCTTTAACTCCGGGCAGAATATCCTCAAAAACAATACATTCAGAAGGGGATAACCCGAGTCTTTCACAAGCAAGTAAATACACATCGGGCGCACTCTTGTCACTTTTTGTTTCGTGGAGATATGCCCCTGTAAGAAACAGGTCAAAAATTCCATTTGATTTCATACAGATTTCACTGAGCTCAGTTGTGTTTGCAGTTGCAAAAGCAAGTTTAATATTGTTGCTTTTTAACTTTTCAAGGAATTCTTTAGCACATTCTTTTAAAGGAATTTTCTTTTCATATTCCTCGTAACAAAGCTCACACCATTCATCCATAATGTGGTTAATGTCATCAGGCAGGTTAAATCTTTCCTTTGTGTAAATTGCCATTGTCCTGAAGTGCATATCCTTGATGCAATCCTGATAATCGTCGGGCATAGGAATGTTTCTTTTTTCAAAAAAAGCAATATCAACATCTTTCCAAATTCCGACGGAATCAAAAAGTGTGCCATCAAGGTCAAATATAGCACCTTTAAAGTTTTTAATATCCATTTTATTCACCAAATACATATTTGTTTATGGCTTTTGCAACGCCAGCATTATCGCAAGTGTCCGTTACAAATTTCGCCACAGATTTCACAAGGTCAGTGCCATTTGCCATAGCAAAAGAATAGTCGGCAAATGAGAGCATCGGACAGTCATTTTCACCATCACCAAAGCACATAACATTTTCTTTACCGATTCCGAGAGCTTCACAAAGACCTTTTACGGCAAATCCCTTTGTAGCCTCTGTATTAGTCATTTCAAGGTTTCCGTTTACACCTTTTATAATAGGGAATGAAGACGCAAAAGCCACTTTTCCGATTTTTAAAACCTTTTCTTCAATTTCCATTCTTTCTTCACTTGTCAAAGAGAGAATATTTAGCTTTTCAACTCCGTCATTACCGATAAATTCTGCAAGGTCAGTTTTCGGCTTTATAAAATCCTTTAAAAGCTCGTGAATGTGAGGGGAAACATGCTCCTTGTCAAACATACCATAACTTTTCTCATTCATGAAACATTCACCCTTAAAGTAGATTTCATAAATAAGGCTATAGTCTTTCAGAATATCAAAAATCTCAATTGATTGTTTATGGTCAATGAGAGTCTGACAAACAACTTCGCCACTTTTCAGGTCGTATGTAACTGCGCCATTTGATGTAACAAGATAATCAAGAAAGGGGAGTTGCTCCATAAGATAATCAGTGAGAATCTTTGTCCTGCCACTTGCAACAGCAACCTTTATGCCCGTTTCGTGAGCCTTTTTGAATGCTTCAATATTCTCTTTTGGAATTGTAACGTGGTTACTGTTTAAAAATGTACCGTCAAGATCTGTAACAATTAGTTTAATAGCCATAATTTCACCTAAATGCAATAAATATTTGTGTCCCAGAATGAAATGTGAGGATGATGACGAAGAAAAATCTTATAGTCACCATTTATTTCGTTAATTTTATTTACAAGTGAAAAAATATCTTCACTTCTGTGATATACCGCCATACAAAGCTGGGGCTTGTACTGACTCAAAGTCTTTTCTGCACCTATGAGCATTTCTTTTTCTGCACCTTCAACGTCAATGTTAAGATACGTAAATTTTCCGTATTTTTCAGTTAATTCATCAACTGTGACAGAGAAAATTCCTTCACCATTTTCCTTTGCCGAGCCACCACGTCCCTTGTTTCCGTCAAAGAAAAGCTCTTTCGATTCGCTCCATACTGCATTATTGAGCGTTATGCAGTTTTCAAGACTTTCACAATAAGTCTGTAATTTTCTGAATGTTCTTTTGTCGGGCTCAACAGCCACGATTTTTTCATAATTTTTACTGTAATGCAAAAACTCTTTTATTGTGTCACCACGATAAGCACCAAGGTCAAGATAACTCTCATTTTCACGTAAATTAAGTATTCTGAACGCCACATCCTTATCAGTTTCACACTCAAAACAGTAATCAAGATTTCCTGTAATCTGGAATCTTATTATATTTTCAAAAACTTTTTTCGATTGCTCATCACAAAGCAGGGAATAGGCCTTTTCAATATCATCAAGATTATTTTTCAAGAAATCCTTGTTGAAAATATTGTCACCATATACCGGTACAGATGGCATAATTACCTTGTGACGAAGTGATAACTTTTTAATATTGTCAATAACCTCGGGCAGGGGACTTGCAAAGGCTAAAACAACAACAAAATCTCCGATTTCATCTTCAAGCTGAGAAATGCCTTTCACCTGAAATCCACGGAAAGACCTTTGCCGTACAAAACCATCACTTGCAGTTACGTGGGAAACAGAAATGCCAAGATTTTCGAATTCATCAAATACTCTGTCAGCACCATTACCTGTGCCGTAGACAGCGATGGGCAGAGACGTTTCCTTTAAAATTTCCCAACTTGATTTTTCATTAAGCAATTTTTCAAACATTTTACCCACCACCTTTGATTTATTAAGACAAATAATACCACATTTTTTATCTCTTTACAACAAAACTGTTGACTATATTTAACTTTTGCAATAAAATAATTTCATTACATTCGTGGAGTGTGATTTATGAAAAAAATACTCAGCGCAAGAACAATGTTAATTGCGTCCATGACAGTTTTCGGTACAATCGGACTTTTTGTACGAAACATTCCTTTGCCGTCAGGTGAAATTGCCCTTTATCGTGCTGTTCTTGCAACAATACTTATCGGTAGTTTCCTTCTTGTTACAAGGCAGAAAATACCATTCAAAAAAATCAAAAAAGAAATACCATTCCTTATACTTTCAGGTGTAGCGATGGGATTTAACTGGATTTTGCTCTTTGAAGCATATAAGTACACAACAGTTTCCGTTGCAACCCTTAGTTATTATTTCGCACCTGTTATTGTGACAGTGGCTTGCCCGATTCTTTTCAAAGAAAAAATGATGGCAAAACAGTGGATTTGTTTTATAATGTCAACTCTTGGTATTGTGCTTATTACAGGAATTGGTGATACAAGTCAGGGCAGTGATAATATAAAAGGTATCCTATTCGGACTTGGTGCTGCCACTCTTTATGCAACAGTTGTTCTCCTCAACAAATTTACGAAGACCGTTGACGGAATTCATCGTACTTTTATGCAGTTTATTGCAGCAGTTGCAGTGCTTGTACCTTATGTTCTTCTCACAGACGGAGTAAATCTCGGCACACTGGACAAGAAAGGTTGGATTTTCCTTCTCATAATCGGTATCGTGCATACGGGCATTACATATTGTCTCTATTTCTCATCACTTAAGGAATTACCGGGACAAAAAGCAGCAATTTTAAGTTATATTGACCCACTTGTAGC
>JAZNLY010000128.1:0-8459 GCA_045579305.1 Candidatus Fimenecus sp.
AGGCTTATTACGTTTTCAATTGAATTATACGAATCATTTAGTCAGATATGCACCAATTCTGGTGCTATATGAAATATATAATAAATTTACACTTGTAAGTAAAAAAATATTTTTTATAAAATTAATCACTTTTCTCAAAAAATTGGACCAAGTTCGTTTTATTATACGATATATAGGTAAAAGCAAAAAGGAGAGAAATTAAAATGACAGAACAAAAAAGAAAAGCATTAGCAAAGAAAATTATTGAAAATCAGAAGTTTGATGAACGCACAAAATCTTTATACAACAATTATTGGCGTAAGTGCTCGATTATCTGCACACTGGTTGCTGCGGGATATTTCACTTTTTTCACAATCCTGCACGAGAACTGCAAACCCTCAAAATTTGCAGACTGGCTGTTCGCGTTTTTATTTATTGATATTATCACAACTTGTGTGATGTTGACTGCTGTATTTATGAAATCTGATTTTTATCGTTCAAACGGTGCAAAATACAACACGATTAAAGGCGTATTATTGAAAATACTCTGCTTTTTTGATTGCATGGTGCCTATTATGTACATGCTTGTGTATTTTAATTTTGACCCAAGTACAGGAGAGCTTTATATGCCTGTGTGGAAAATCATTATATATGCACCGTTAGCTTTTGGTGCAATGGTATTGGGTGGAGCTTTTATGAACACAACAGCACCAGATGTATAACGACAAGCCTGAAACTATCGAAATGATTGCACACAAAGGCATAATCGACCAACTTGTTGATTGGTTTGGTAAAGATATTAAATTCACAGAAATCAACGAAAATCAAATAAAAGTGGAACTTGTTGCAAGTCCACTTGCTATGGAAAACTGGGCAATGCAGTTTGTGAAATATGTGGAAATTTTAAAACCAATTTCCCTTCGTGAATCGTTAAAGGAAATAATTCACTCCGCACAAGAGAAATATAAATAAATATTAAATTTAAAGTGAATGAGTTCGGTATAGTACTGGACTCATTCCTTTTAGTTTTAAGGAAATTCTATCGTTATTGTAGTAATCCATGTAGTGTTTTAATTCATCTATGAAAGTGTTAACACTTTCAAATTTATCTCCGTAGTACATTTCAACTTTCAGTCTGCCGAAAAAGTTTTCCATAGCACCATTATCCATACAGTTCCTTTTCGTGACATATTTTGTGTGATAATTGTGTTATTGTCCCTTACCTAAATCCCAATACTTTCGCACTTTTTCTCTATATCCTAAATGGTGTTCTCGCATATCCATAATAACACCTATTTTAAATTATGCACTGTATTTCTGTTGTTGTGTTCCTTTTTTGGCCATAAAAAATGCACCTCCAAAAGTGTCTAACTTTTGGGGTGCATATCACAACAAACTACGGGGATAAATTGTATTTTATTGTTTATTTATCTTCTTTTTCAAGACGTTTTGTATTTTGTCCTGCAGCGAAATTCACACCTGTATCTTTTGGTTCTTCTTCTGTGAATTCATAATCCTTACCGGGAAGAATTGCATTAAGAACAATACCTGCGATAGAAGCAACTGCAAGCGCAGAGAGAGTAATTGTAACGCCGCCGATTGCAAATGTTACTCCACCTGTAAGACCGAGTGCACATACAAGGATTATAGCAGCAACAATAAGGTTTCTGCTCTTTGTAAAGTCAACCTTTGATTCAACAACATTACGAACACCGATAGCAGAAATCATACCGTAAAGAACGAATGAAATACCACCGATAATAGAAGCAGGAAGCGAGTTGATTACTGCTGCAAATTTAGGTGAGAAAGAAAGAACAACTGCAAAAACAGCAGCAAGTCTGATAACCTTAGGGTCATAAACCTTTGAAAGTGCAAGAACACCCGTGTTTTCGCCGTATGTTGTGTTAGCAGGAGCACCAAGAAGTGATGCGATAGTAGTTGCAAGACCGTCACCTGTAAGTGTTCTGTGAAGACCAGGGTCTTTGATATAATTCTTGCCAACAGTAGCACCGATAGCAGAAATATCACCAATGTGTTCCATCATTGTAGCAAGAGCAATTGGCATAATACCGATAATTGCGCTGATGATAAGGCTCTTGTTTGACCAGTCAACACCAAGAATAGTTGCTTCTTTCTGAATAGGAAGGCCTATCCAAGCAGCTTCTTTAACTGCTGTAAAGTCGATTGCCCATCCTTCAACACCGCCAATGTTACCAACAAGAATAGCAACGATATAAGCGCCAACAACGCCTAAAAGAATAGGAATAATCTTTGCCATACCTTTGCCCCAGATGTTAAAGATAACAACGATTGCAAGAGCAATAAGAGCGAGTGGCCAGTTAGCAGCGCAGTTATTAACTGCTGAACCTGAAAGACCAAGACCGATAGCAATGATAATTGGACCTGTAACAACAGGTGGGAAGAACTTCATAACCTTCTTTATACCAACAAGTTTGATAATGCCTGCAAGAACAAGATAAACAAGACCTGCACAAGCAACACCAAGACAAGCATAAGGAAGAAGCTCTTTGTTAGGGATTGTGCCATCTTCACCAAGCTTTGGTGCAACAGCAGCATAACCGCCAAGGAATGCGAATGAAGAACCAAGGAAAGCAGGAACCTTGAATTTTGTGATTACGTGGAACAAAAGTGTTCCAAGACCTGCCATAAGAAGTGTGGTTGCAACATCAAGTCCTGTAAGAAGTGGAACAAGAACAGTTGCACCGAACATTGCGAACATGTGCTGGAATCCCAAAACAACCATCTTTGGAACGCCTAACTGTTTAGCGTCATAAATACCTGTTTCAGGAATAGCATTCTTTTTGTTTTTTGCCATTTTAACATCCTCCATTAATAAAAAATTGTCATATAAATAATACCACCATATAGTGATATTTTCAAACGAATTAACACAAAATGTTGAACTTTGTAGTTTTGCACTAAAAAAACACAGTCCATTTGACTATTTTGACAAAAGAAAATTATTTATCTTATAACATACACTTGCTTTTTTTTGCTCGTTATTGTAAAATTACTTAAGGTCAATTTTAAGGAGATATTATGAGAATATTTTTAGTATGTCTTTGTGCGTGGTTTGTTGCACAGTTAATGAAAGTAATAATTAATTCTATAAAATATGCAATTGATAAGAAAAAAGGTGGAGAAGCAACAAAGGTTACATTGGGAACACTTTTTAAACTTGGCGGTATGCCAAGCTCACATACTGCAACTGTAATTTCACTCTGTACTTGTATCGGAGCTCTTGAGGGTTGGGATTCAAATATCTTTGCAGTATCTGGTGTCTTTGCATTTATCACAATGTTTGATGCTATTAAGGTCAGACTTCCAATGGGAAAACTTACAGATGAGTTCAAACTTGTTCGTGAAGCAGTACTTGGTAAAAACCTTAAAAAACTTAAAAAGGTTGAAGGTCATACATTACCTGAGGTTATCGGTGGCTTTTTCGTAGGTGCCGGTGTTGCACTTATCATCCTTAAATTTACACCATTATTCCCTGAATACGTTTCAATCTTCGAAACAATGAGCATATTCAATTAAATTTAAATATTACACAGTAAGGCGGGGTCTTGACCCCGCCTTTTTACACTGTTATTCAAATTATAGTTTATCGTGATAACCAATTTGGTTTGTCATTCTGAGCGTAAGCGAAGAATCTCAACCACAGCAACATAGCAACCAACAGAGATTCTTCGTCACTTCGTTCTTCAGAATGACACATCATATATAATTTGTCGGGATACTTATATTTATGTTCTTGGCTCCCCTTGTCAGGGCGCGGGCATCCAGTGGATGCCGAATTAGCGCTGTCTGAGCCGGCAGGCGAGTAAGGGAGCTGTCAACGAAGTTGACTGAGGGGTAGTTAATACACTAGTTTTAACTTTCTCTCCCTCCGTCTGCTATCGCAGACACCTCCCTCGTCAGAGGGAGGCAAAGATACCGATAAACGCCAATTTATCTAACAGTTTTAATTATGATTAAATTATAAAAAAAGCTCCCAATCAGGAGCTTTAATTTTTTTATATATTCTCAAGTGCCTGTTCAATATCTGCGATAATGTCATCCACATTTTCAATACCAACTGAAAATCTGATAAGGTCAGGTGATACACCACAATCAACGAGTTCTTGGTCACTTAATTGTCTGTGAGTTGATGATGCAGGGTGGAGCACACAAGTTCTTGCATCAGCAACGTGAGTAACAACTGATGCGAGTTTAAGTGAGTTCATAAACTTCTCTGCTGCATCTCTGCCGCCCTTAACACCGAATGAAACAACACCACAAGTACCCTTTGGCATATATTTCTGTACAAGGTCGTAATACTTGTTGCCTGGAAGAGCAGGGTAGTTAACCCATGAAATCTTGTCATTAGCTTCAAGGTACTTTGCAACTGCAAGAGCGTTACTACAATGTCTTTCCATACGGAGATGGAGTGTTTCAAGACCTAAGTTAAGGTAGTATGAGTTCTGTGGAGCAGGAGTTGAACCGTAGTCACGAAGAAGCTGTGCAACGATTTTTGTAACGTAACCTGCTTTGCCGAAATCTTTAGTATAAACAGCACCGTGATAGCTTTCATCAGGTTGTGTAAGTCCGGGGAATTTATCGTTCTGTTCCCAGTCAAAGTTACCGCTGTCGATAACAGCCCCACCGATAATGTTAGCGTGCCCTTCCATATACTTTGTTGTGGAATGTGTAACAATGTCAGCACCGAATTCAAAAGGACGACAGTTGATAGGTGTCGGGAATGTGTTGTCAATGATAAGCGGAACACCATTTGCGTGAGCAATCTTTGCAAATTTCTCAATATCAAGAATATCAAGTGATGGGTTTGCAATAGTTTCACCGAAAAGTGCTTTTGTGTTAGGCTTGAAAGCAGCCTGAATTTCTTCTTCACTAGCATTTGGGTCAACGAACGTAACATCAATGCCTAATTTTCTCATTGTAACATTGAAAAGGTTGAAGGTACCACCGTAAATTGTTGCCGCTGACACAAAGTGGTCACCTGCACCCATAATGTTGATAAGTGAGAAGAAGTTTGCAGCCTGACCTGAAGAAGTAAGTACACCTGCAACACCACCTTCAAGCATTGTGATTTTTTGTGCAACCATATCACTTGTAGGGTTTGCAAGACGAGTGTACATATAGCCCGGTTCAAGGTCAAAAAGTTTAGCCATAGCTTCACTTGTATCATATTTGAATGTTGTGCTTTGTGTGATAGGGAGTACTCGAGGTTCACCGTTCTTTGGTCTGTAAGCACCCTGAACGCAGTTAGTTTCTATTTTATAACTCATTTTAATCAGTCCTCCAAGAATTTCTTCATAAGTGCAACGCCGCTCTCAACAAAAAGGCCTGTTGCCTTTGCTGTTTCTTCGTTGATAGTATCAACACCGTTAACCTCATCATTCTTATGATAAATCATAAACGGAACAGGGTCAGAAGCATGAGTTGCAGTAACGATTGGTGTAGGATGGTCAGGGAGAATCATAATTTTGTAATCATCATAATCCTTAAGACCTTCAAAGAGAATAGGAAGTACCTGTTCATCAATAATTTCGATTGCACGAACCTTGTTTTCAGGCTCGCGTCTGTGACCACATTCATCAGGAGCTTCAATATGAATGTATGCGTAGTCACAACCGTTTTTAAGAGCATCCACTGCAGCCTGTGCCTTGCCGACAAAGTTTGTATCTATGTAACCTGTTGCACCTTCCACATCAGGTGTGTCCATTTTTGCACATTTACCGATACCTTTAAGAAGGTCAACAGCTGAAATTACAGCACCTTTGATGCCGTAAAGTTCCTCAAATGGTGAAAGTGCAGGTTTTTTACCTTCACCCCAGAGCCAGATTGAATTTGCAGGACGCTTACCGTTCTTGATTCTCTTAATATTAACAGGATGGTCTTTAAGTAAATCGTAACTTTCTTTCATCATTCTGATAAGGTCAGTTGCATTTTCACTTGTTGAAAGATATTCGCCAACAACTCTGCCTGAAATATCGTGTGGTGGTGTCATATTGCCAAGGTCAGTTGTACCTTTGTCCCATACAAGACAATGACGATAACTTACACCACTATAAAACTTATAAATATCATTACCGAAATGTTCCTGTACAGTTGCGATAATCTTTTCAGCCTCAGCAGTTGAAATGTCATCTGCACAGTAGTCAACCATTGTTTTATCAGCATAGTTTTCTTCGTCAGAAAGAGTAACAATGTTACAACGAAGAGTAACGTCTGTGTCTTTAAGGTCAACACCGATACTTGCAGCTTCAAGAGGACTTCTGCCTGTGTAATAGATTGATGGGTCAAATCCCATAACGCTCATATTTGCAACGTCACTACCGGGTTTCATTCCGTCAGGAACAGTTTTCACAAGACCTACTGTACCTTTCTTTGCAAGAGAATCGAAATTAGGCTTATAAGCAAGCATCATAGGTGTCTTACCATCAAACTGCGGAACGGGATAGTCAGCCATTCCATCATACAAAACTACAACATATTTCATATCTAATGCCTCCAAAGGGTTATATTTTATTCATTTATATCGTTGTCGAAATGTGTTTCTTCGACAACAGGTTCGCTGTATTCAACAGTATTGTTGTCATTTACAAAAGGTGAGTTGTTATCAAAGGTTTCCTGTGGGACAGGATATATGCCAAATTCTTCAGGTCTTGCAAGTCCATTGACAAGTGCATTATGTTTAAGATTTTCATAACACATTGCTTTTGTGCAGTTTGTGTATGGAGCAACATAAACTGTCGCAATACCGAATGTTACAGCAACAAGCAGATACCAGAAGAAAAATGATAAGTCTAAAATAAACAAATCTGATTTAAAACCATTTGTCATTCTCTTACTTAAATCCCTTGCCTGTTTGTGGTCTAAATTAGGATTATCGTGGATAATGTGATTAACAAAATAATATTCGTATGTTTTGATAATTCCCGGAACAATAAGCAACAAACAATACAGTGCAATAATCAGTTCAGTAATAATTCCTACTACAATGTATTTACCATATCTGTCAATACCCTCGTGATAAAGGCTTTTCCAATGCGGATTAGCACCGCGAAGATGATTAAGGAAATATCCGGCTATTGCCACCATAAATGGAATAAGCAACCACGAAATAAATCCACCGCCAAATGATATGCTGAATTGAAATCCACCTTCATTATCGGAAAAACGCTGTGCGACTTGACTTCCACCTTCAAGGGCTGTTGTAATAAGTGTAATCGGAAGACAAGCAAGACCCATAGTGAGCCATTTGCGGTCTGTATCAATAAATTGACGAGCTTCTTTTTTTATAGCTGTGATGTTAAGTTCCATAATCAAACCTTCTTTCAAATTAAATTTTATCACTTTAATTTTATCATATATAATAGGTAATGTCAAAGAAATATATACTCCGAAGGAGTTTATTTCATATTTGGCGAAGACAAATATTTCATAATCTATGAGATTATTTCATATTGATTAACAATATTTCACTAATGAAATAAATTTTTGCAAAATTTATGAAATATCCCTTGCGGGATATGAAATAGTAAATTATGAAATACGACGATGCGTATTACACACCCCAACCGCTTATATTTCCTCTCTGCATACCACCAATAATTTTTTTCCTTAAAACAGGGTATCGTTTTTCAAGGTCATGAAGAAGATTTTTAGTATCTTCTCTGTTTGTCTTTTCATCGGCAGGACATTTACTCTCTATAATTGGCACGTTTTCCTTGTTTGCAACTCGTGTGATGTCAGTTTCATAAGCAAAAATCATAGGTCTAATCATATAAAGGTCTTTTCTTGAAAGATATGAAACAGGTGAGAAACATTCAGCACGACCATTGTCGAATAAATTCATAATAAATGTTTCAGCAGCATCATCAAGGTGATGACCTAATGCTATTTTGTTGCATCCCAACTCCTTTGCAGTATCGTGTAAAAGTCCGCGTCGCATTCTAGCACATAAACTACAAGGATTACTCTCTTTTCGTTCTTCAAAAATAATGTGATACAATTCAGTACGCTTTATTGTATAAGGAATATCGTGCTTTTTACATATTTCTTCAATTTCTGAATAATCGGCACATTCACCATGAAACTGTGGGTCAAGAGTAACGGCACAAAGCTCGAATTTTTTAGGATAAAAAATCTTCAAGTTGATAAGGCACAAAAGCATAACAACACTGTCTTTTCCACCTGAAACACAGACAGCAATTCTGTCGCCATCTTCAATCATATTGTATTTGTCAACACCTGCACGGACAAGACTTAACAGCTTTTGCACTTGTTTCAACTCCTTTGTCGTTTCTTACAATATTTTATCTTAAATATATGTAAAAGTAAACAAATAATTTTTAAAATAATATAAAAGAAAAATATATGAAAAAATGAGAAAACAAGAGAAAAAGAGAGATATGTATCATTCTCGTTAAATTTTTAAAAAATTGTGTTGACTT
>JAZNLY010000129.1:0-9234 GCA_045579305.1 Candidatus Fimenecus sp.
TTTTCAGGAGGATAACAGGATGAAGTTCCTTGTTTATAAAATAATTTCTACAGTTACAGCAATTATTTGTGCATTTTCATCTGTTTTTGGTACTCCTGTACCCCGAAAAGTAACTGCCAGACAGTTTGCTATTCCTGGTGATGGTTCTTGTTATGCCGGTGATGGCAGAGTGAGTGTCCACGACCCATCGATTATTCAGGATAAAGATGGGGCTTTTTATGTTTTTGGCTCTCACGGATGTGCTGGAAAAAGTACTGATTTGAGAAATTTTGAAAATGTTGCTTGTGGTGTACACGATAATAACAGAATGTTAGTTCCTGAGGGTAGAACAATTCGGGATGTGCTTAAAGAGCCATTGAGTTGGACGGATACCTATCAGGAAATGAATGGTTATGATGAGAGTCAATGGGAAACCACTATTTGGGCTGCTGACGTCATATACAACAAAACCATGGGCAAATACTGTTACTATGCTTGTTCCTCTATCTGGGGAAAACCACATTCTGTAATATGGTTTGGTACAAGTGACAACATTGAAGGTCCTTACGAGCATGTAAAAGGAATTGTTTATTCCGGAATGAATAATATTATAAGGGATAAACTCATACCGGTGTATCCTACACATTACTCTTTCACAAATGTTGAAAAACTCCTGAAAAAAGGTGTTTTTTCATATAAAGAAATTAAAAATGCTCCGTTCTTTTTGGAGGATGGCACATATAATTTTTATGATTATCCAAATGCCATTGACCCTACTGTCTTTTATGATAAAGATGAACAGCTCTGGATGGTCTATGGCTCATATTCAGGTGGAATTTATATAATGCCACTTGACGAATTTACCGGTGAGCCTGACTATAAATATATGAGAAACACGGAAGGTTATGATATTTATTTCGGTAAAAGGCTCAGTCGTGCAAATCATATGAATGAAGGCTCAGGTGAAGGTCCATACATCACCTATGACCCTATAAGTGATTACTATTATCTTTACATATCCTATTCTGCACTACATTCTCTCGGTGGTTATAACATAAGAGAATATCGCAGTAAGAATGTTGACGGACCATATATCGATGCGACAGGAAACAATGCTCTTGATTATGTCAATAGTGGCGTAAAGCTTTTCGGTAATTACAAATTCGACTGCCTTGATACTGCTTATCTTGCCGGTGGACATTCATCAGGTTTGGTTACAGAAGACGGAAAAATATTTCATGTATATCACACTCGTTTTAATTCTGGTCACGAAGGTCACCAGGTAAGAGTGCACCAGATGGCAAGAACAGAAAATGGGTGGACAGTTGTGCTTCCGTTTGAATATGCAGGTGAAGTAATTGGAAATATATCATATTCAACTGAGGAAATCTGTGGTGATTATGAATTTATAAACCATGGCACAATCAGTAATGGCTGTACGAATTGGGAGGATGTAAATAATATCATCGCACCAACACAGAGTATTACACTCAATCCGGACGGCACTATTACAAATCTTAAAAGGTATGAAAGCATAAAAGAAAACACTGCAGTTTCATCAAAGGATGTTAGTGGTAACTGGAAAATTAAAGACGGTACTTATTATGCAGTTTTCATTATTGACGGAGTAACCTATGAAGGCGTATTCTGTAATCAAAAAGATGAAAGTAAAGAAAAAACAGAAAAATTGGTATTTTCTGCAATGGGAAATAACAACGAATGTATTTGGGGAGTAAAAAAGGAGAAATAATTATGACATCACAGGAATACTTAAAACTTATTGATGAAGTAAATGAAAAAGGACAATACAAGGCTGATTGGACTTCCCTTGCACATCACAAGGTGCCTGAATGGTATATGTACGACAAATTAGGTGTGTTCATCCATTGGGGAATTTATTCTGTACCTGCTTTTGGTAGCGAGTGGTATTCAAGAAGTATGTATGACAAAAATGTGCGTGAATTTGAACACCATAGAAAAACCTATGGTGAACATAAAGATTTTGGATATAAAGATTTTATTCCGATGTTCAAGGCTGAAAACTTTGATGCATCAAAATGGGTTTCTCTTTTTAAAAAGGCAGGTGTTAAATATGTTATGCCCGTCGCAGAGCATCATGACGGTTTTGCTATGTACGAAACTGAATTCAACCGTTGGAATGCTAAGGAAATGGGACCTTGCAAGGATGTTGTGGGTGAATTAAAAGCTGAGTGTGAAAAGCAGGGACTGACTCTCTGCGCCTCAACTCATCGAGCAGAGCATTATTTCTTTATGAATCTTGGAAGAACATTCGACAGTGACGTAAATGATGATAATTATCGTGATTTTTATGGGCCAGCAGTCTTCTGTGAAGAATGGGATTCACATCATCTTGGTGAAACAACGGAAAACACTCATACAATCGGTGCAAGTAAGGAGTGGCTCGAGGATTGGCTTGTACGCACTTGTGAATTGATTGACAAATATCAGCCATCAGTACTTTATTTTGACTGGTGGATTCATAATCATTCATTTAAGCCATATCTAAAAAAACTCTGTGCATATTACTATAACCGTGCTGATGAATGGGGTAAAGAAGTTACGATTAACTATAAACACGAGGCATTCCCACCAACAGTTGCAACATTTGATGTTGAGCGTGGTGCTTTGACAGGTATTTCTCCTCTTTATTGGCAGACAGATACTGCAATCGGTAAAGGCTCATGGGGATACAGAAAGGACAATGAATATAAGAGTGCAAGACAGGTAATCTGCGACCTTGTTGACATTGTTTCAAAGAATGGTAATCTTCTTATAAATATCGGTCCAAAGCCTGATGGTACAATTACCGATGAAGAAACTCAAGTGCTTACAACAATGGGTGAGTGGCTTGAAATAAATGGTGAAGGTATTTATGGTACAACATTCTGGAAGCAATTTGGTGAAGGTAAAGTCAATGCAAAGGATGGTTTCTTCCAGGATGGTGACGAAAAGAAATTTACAAACAAGGATTTCAGATTTACATATAAAAATGGTTATCTTTATGTTTTCCAGATGCGACCATCAAAAACTGTAAAAATCAAGACGCTTAAACTTCATAACCCACATGACTATTTGATTGAAAGCGTTGAGCTTCTTGGAAGTGACGAAAAAATCAATTTTACAAGGGATGAAAAAGCACTCACAATCAAGCTTAAGGACGAAATCACAAACGACTTACCACGTTGTTTCAAAATGGCAATAGGATAAAATCAAGAAGTGCAAGGCGTTTTTATTAACATAATAAAAAAAGTTTTTACAGCTTCAAAGAGATATTAAAACAAGAATCCCCCGACACTGAATTTGTACAATGTCGGGGGCAATTATATAACCATTTATACATTTACAAAGCTTAAAATTCCATTTGAATGGATTAATTAATAATTATCCTTTAAATTCCGAAAAGGTTTTTGAAGAAAGAACCATCATTTGGATTATATCGTGTACTATTATAGCACGTTTTTGAAACGAATAAAGAAGTTCAGGATTAAATATTTTGACAAAAAAAGGGAACAAACCTGAATCCTAAGGTCGATTTGTTCCCTTTATGTTATTGGTTTTTAAGTTTGACTTTGACTAATCAAATCAACAACGTATCTGATAACTTTAACAATCCATTTGATAATGATGATTACATCATCGATTCCGAAATCATTGAAATCAATTGTTTCTTGAGGTTCTTCAGGTTCATCAGGAGTTGTTGGCTCTTCTGGTGGTGTTGGCTTTTCCGGTTCTTCAGGTTTGACAGGGTCTTTGATTTCATTTGCAACAACAGTTATCTCTATTGTAGCTGAGTCAAGCTCATCGTTTGTTTCAGCGTCAACAAGGAACACAGTGAATTTTGTTGTACCTTCTTTTAAACCTGTAATTGTTACAGGAATATGTAATTCTTTATCCCAAGCTCCCCATGCAATAGAAATAATATTATCATCACCTATATCATAAATAGCTTTCATACCCTTACTGTAAGTGCCTGTGTAGTTGAAAACAGCAGTAGCAGTTTCGCCTTTTCTGATTGTCATAGCAGTTTTGGAAACTGAAAGGTCAATACCTGATGGATTATTTTCCGCAGTGGCAGGAGTACCCTTTATTTCAAAGCTATAGTTACCTGAGTATGTAGAACTTCTTACTATAGCAAAGTAATAAGTACCAGCATTTAAAGTGATTTCCTTGCTATATGTACTCTTTTTGTCTACGCCTCCGGAATTGGAAAGAGTGCCGCTTGACCATACCTGTGTACCATCAGCACTGTATACAAACAAACCAACTGCGTAAATATTGTGTGTAAAATTGATTGTTACATTACCTTTTGAAATGGCAAATCTGTAAAAATCTTTACCGTCATTTTTTGCTATCTGACCATAGTACATTTTGTTGAGTGAAGCTGAATCAGCAGTTTTTATAGTGTTGTTGTTACCACCATTTGGTTCAACATAAGTTTCACCTGCTTTTTTCTGTGAAACAGTGAGTTTGTACTTGGCATCAGCACCAAAAGTCAAATTATAAACAGCAAGATAGTACTTTCCATAAGTCAAATCAATAGTTTCATCGTATACGATTTCTGCTGCATCGCTACCATGGTTAATCATTCCACTATCCCAGACTGTTTCACCATTTATATCATATATACGTAAAGCAGCAAAATCCAGAGGTGTTGAGAATGTAATTTTTACACTGCTTGATGCATCGAGTGTAAATGTATAGAATTCCTTTGAACTTGAAGATGAAAGCGAGCCATTATAAGTGTAGTTGAAACTAAGACTTGTAGCGTCAGAAACTGAACTGCCCGCTGCATTGGTCATAACACCAAAGCATGAAAAGACCATAATGGCTGCTAAAATTACAGATAAAACCTTTTTCATAAACAATTCTCCCTTAAAAATGTTTTTTCCAAAAACGGCTTTGAACAAAATTCAGTTAAAGTCAGATTTTAAGATCACTTTAAATTATATTCCAAATATTGGGTGCAGTCAATAAGTGAATAATAAAAATTTATAGATATAGAATAAATGGTCTTTATTTGTACGGATATAATCCATTATAATGTATAAAAATCAATGTCGATATTTTTACACAAAAAAGCATTGATTTTAACAAGTTACGGAATTATAATATATGTAAAACAATGTGATAATAAGGAGTTGGAAAAATAATGAAAAAAACAAATAAAGTTTTATCAATTATCCTTGCAGTGCTTATGATTTTTACTGCATTACCAATGACTGTTTCTGCCGAAGATGGCAACATTGAACTTGGTGTAACAAAGTCTGTTAGTATTGCAGATGATTCTGTAAAAGTAGAATTTACACCAACAGAAAGTGGAAAATATGCTCTTCTTTCTGATAACAGTAAGGATTACAGTGTTGACCCTCATGTTATGGTGTATGATTCTGACAATAATTTGGTAGCACAAGGTGATGATGAGGGTAGAGAAGCTAATTTCTATTGCATTTTTGAAGCTGTAGCAAATTCAACTTATTACGTTTATCTCGGTGCTTACCAGGAAAATGTTGAATATGATTATATGATTAAAAGGTATGTTGAAATCACACATCAGCCAACTAAAGATGAGCCATATGTTGAACTTAACTGGGATATTGATGCGGATTATCAGTGGTATTCAGTAGATGCTGAATATGGTGAAGTTACCGATGAAAACGCAATAGGTCGTTTTGCTCACGATGTTGGTCCTGCAACCTATGACGAAGAAAATGGTTGGACAGGTGCAGCTTATGATGAATTTGAAGCAAATTATTTTCAGATAGAAATGCTTGCCGGTCAGGAAATCGAATTAATTCCGGACGAAGATGTTAACTGTATATGTATCTGGTCGTTTGATGGTATCATCCACACTCTTGATGTCAGTTCCGCGGGTGAATCCGTTTATTTTACAGCTGAGGCTGATGATACATATTTTGTGTTTACAGAAGGTAATGTTAATGCTCACATAAAAGCATATACTGATAACATAGTATATACATCAATTGAAAGTGCAACGGATTCGGAAATTCAGTTGACAGAGAATGGTAAATATCGTTGCTTTGTTACTGTTGAGGATGGTACAGTTGTTGAGTCAGATGTGTTTACTGTAACAGGTCTTATTAAAGGAATTCAGCTTGACGAAACATATACTGTTGAGTCTGATGAATCTATAAAAGTACCATTCATACCAAAAGAAAGTGGCAAATATGTTGTTGCTTCTGATAACTATGGTGACGCAAATACGGACCCTTATGTTTCTGTTTTTGATTCTGATGATAATTGTATCGCAGAGGATGATGACAATCTCGACACATATAATTTTTATTGTATTTTCGAAGCAAAAGCAGGTGAAGTGTATTATATTCATCTTGGTTTTTACAACGAAGACACTGTTGAATATGATTATGTTGTGAAAAAATATGTGGAAATTACACATCAACCAACTGCAGACGAAACATATGTTGAACTTAGTTGGGATGTTGATGCTGATTATCAATGGTATTCAGTAACATCTAAATATACTGAAGTCAGCAACGATAACGCGAGATGTCGATACGTCGATGGTGTTGGTTATGCCAAGCATGATAATGAAAATGGTTGGACAGGCGTACCTTATGATAAAATCGGGGCAAGCTTTTTTGCAATAGAAATGATTGCTGGACAGACAATTGAAATGATACCTGACGGAGATGTTGATTGTTTAGGTATCTGGTCAGAATACAGCAACGAATTATGCAAGTATGATGTTCCTGCAAATAAATCTGTTAAGTTTACAGCTGAGGCCAACGACATATATTATGTATATACAGAAGGAAATAACGATGCTCATTTAAGAGCATACACAGATATCTATTCATACACAGCAATTGTCGGTGCAACAGATTCAGAATTCCAGCCAAAAACAAATGGTGAATATCGCTGCTTTGTGAAACTTGGAGATGAAACAATTGTAAAATCAGATATCTTTGAAATAACAGGCCTGACTGAGTGCGACTGTGCTTGTCATGCTGGTGGGCTTAAAGCATTCTTCTTTAAGATTATTAACTTTATCTTAAGCCTTTTTAACCCGGGTAATAAAACCTGTGCCTGTGGTTTGCCACACTAAATAATAGGACGGCAGATTTCCTGCCGTCCTATTTAATGTATATATTGAATGTTTCAAAATCATAAATTGCAGTAATGAGCCAAAAACCAATGAAACATATTGTATGAAAAAAACAAAGAAGTTGTTTTTATGATAACATTTATTCAGAGAGTTATAGGATTCTTTACAGCACTTGTGACCATCATTTCCGGTTTTCTCGGTATTAATGTTATTCCTATTGAAAAGAAAGTCGATGATTTTAAGGTTACTACATACATAAGAAGCGACGCCATTATGTACTGGGGCGGTAAATTATATGAAGAGGATTTCAATATTATTACGGATGTCATTCTTTTCGAGTGTGCAACCTTTAATAATAAAGGTGAGGTAGAATACGACGAGGAAAAAATGAAAACTGTTCTTACAAAAGTTCGTAATGCAATCGGTGACAGAGATATACACCTTACACTTAATCTTATTGGCCCGGGCAGTATAACTGATTCTGATATCTGGGAAGACCAGATGGAATCCCAGAGTGCCGAGCATAACAAGGCTTTTAAAAGTGGCGTTTTAGAAGAAAATATTATTGAAGTCCTGGACAAATATGATTTTGATGGTGTCCATTTCGATTACGAATACCCAATTTCAACTAAGGCGTGGCACTACTACAACAAATTCCTTATATCTCTCGATAAAGCATTGGGTAAAGACTATACCCTCAGTGTTGCCGGTAATGCGTGGAATATCAAATTTACCAATGCAGCTATTGAAGCTATTGATACCTTCGAGCTTATGACATATGATTTTATTGACGAGCAAGGAAGACACGCTACGTACGAGGATACCGTTGAAGACCACCTTAAGCAACTTGGACTTAAGGGTATGCCGCTTTACAAGGTTAATGTGGGCATTCCATTCTATTCAAGACCTACTGATTTGTCACCTTATTGGTACGGATATAACGGATGTTATGAGAAAATGGGTGAGAATGGTTGGTATCACTGCGAAGAAATAAACAAGGATTTCTGGTTTAATACCCCAAAGGGTGTAGCACAGAAAACAGATTTTAGTATCAGAAACGGTTTTGGCGGTGTAATGATATGGCATTATAACTGTGACCTTCCATCAACTCATGAAGACTCTCTTCTTAAAGCCATTGGTGAGACAGTAGATATTTATTATTGATAAAACAAAACCGGTTTCTTCAAAAATCTATATTCAGATGCACTTCATATTTATATAGACTCAAAAGAACTCTAAGCATATATATGTGAAGCAAAGTAATAAATAATTATAAACATATAACGAACCGCAGATAAGAATTGATTCTGTGGTTCGTTTTTTTCTCTGATAATCATATTTCTTGATATAGCATTCTCTAAAAAAAGTGTTGATTTTAAAGTATAACGTTTAACTCTTTAATATTATTTAAACACCATATAAAAACTATGATATCACTATCAAAACGAATTTTTTATACATTTAACAATTTTTCTGTTGAAAAAAATGCTTTTTTAGCTGTTTTTTAATGTGATAAATATTGACATTCCATATATAAAGGAATATACTTATTATGTATTATTATAATGTAATGATTATGCATTTTTTTTGCAAATATTTCACTATAAGAATTTAGTACATAAATAATTCAAAGGGGAGTTTTGATTATGAAAAAAGTACTGTCAGTATTTCTTAGTGTGCTCATTGTAGTCCTTGCAGTTGTGCCGACAATGGCACCTGTTGCAAGTGCAGCAAAGGCAGAAGGTGCTTATGCAGTAATCTTCACTGCATCTGACTTCCAGGCTGATAGCTGTTATGACACATTTACAGCTACAATGAATCAAGCACAGGCAGACGGTATTACTGAGACACCGGACGCATTTCTGTTCGCCGGTGACTATACGGCAGGTTCAGAAGACCCTGCTGTGCAGGTGCCTAAGGTAATTGACACTGTTCAGACTCAGTATGCAGGTTATGACGAAAGCAATATGGTTTTTGTACAGGGTAACCATGATACTGCAAGTGATGTGCTCACACCAACAGGTTTACATGAATATGAAAACTTCTTCGTTTATTCAATCAACGAAGATGATTTCAAAAAGGAACAGGCTGGCAGAAGCCCAACTTATGATACAACTGTTCAGGCTTTGGCAGATACTGTTGCGGCAGAA
>JAZNLY010000130.1:0-3105 GCA_045579305.1 Candidatus Fimenecus sp.
TTGTCTCCCCTGAAAGGGGAGATGTCACGAAGTGACAGAGGGGTTATATAATTCAATAACAAACCCCTCAGTCTCGCTAACGCTCGACAGCTCCCCTTTCAGGGGAGCCGAGAAACACACATCAATTATCCCTGCAAACTCTAATTTATCAAAATGATTAAATTGTCATGTCATTCTGAGCGTAGCGAAGAATCTCTACCAAAGCGATATATCAACCAACAGAGATTCTTCGTCACTTCGTTCCTCAGAATGACACATCATATATAATCGCAACGCAGTTCCTACATTTTGCATTTTGCATTTATTTCAGCAAACTCAAATTCACAGAAAAAAATACACAATATGAGGTGATATAATGTACAATTTTACAGGTTTTAGTGAAAAGGCAAACATGGCGTTGAATTCGGCTATGGAAAGTGCTGAGGATTCAGGTCACACATATATCGGTAGTGAGCATATACTTTTAGGTCTTTGTGATACAACGGATTCCGTAGCAGGGAAAATTCTCAATTCCAAGGGTGTCACTTACCGAAAAATTCACGATGTAATCAAGGAAACTGTTGGCGTTGGAATGCCGACGGAATTAAATCCTACCGATTTTACTCCACGCAGTAAGCACATAATTGAAAGTGCTTTAAGCCTTGCAACTTCAATGGGACAGAGCCTTGCAGGTACCGAGCATTTGCTCATTTCAATCTGTCGTGAGGGCAACGGATATGCCTGTCAGCTTCTTAATCGTGCAGGGGTAAGTCCACAAAGCCTTATAAAAGATTTGGCGTCTTCCTTTGGCAACAAAAATCAGTCTTCAAAGCCTTTTGGTCAGCAGAATAAGAATAACAACTCTGCTCTTGAAAAATTTGCCCGAGATTTGACTGCTCTTGCAAGTGAAAACAAAATCGACCCCGTAATCGGCCGTGAAAATGAGATTCAGAGGGTAATTCAGATTTTGTCAAGAAGAAGCAAGAATAACCCTTGCTTAATCGGTGAGCCGGGTGTTGGCAAAACTGCAATCGCCGAGGGTCTTGCCCTTAAAATCGCAAAGGGGACAGTGCCTGAAATCTTAAAGGATAAGCGTATTGTTGCTCTTGACCTTACCGGAATGGTGGCGGGAACTAAATATCGTGGTGACTTTGAAGAAAGAATCAAATCGGTTATTGACGAAGTGAAAAATTCTACTGATATCATCCTTTTTATTGATGAAGTCCACACTCTTATGGGCACGGGTAGTGCAGAGGGTGCAGTTGATGCGGCAAATATCTTAAAGCCATATCTTGCCCGTGGTGAATTGCAGTTAATCGGTGCCACAACTATCGACGAATATCGCAAAAATATTGAGAAAGATGCAGCACTTGAGAGAAGATTTCAACCGGTTATGGTGGGTGAGCCGTCCACAGAAGATGCTATTGAGATTTTAAAGGGAATCCGTGATAAATACGAGGCACACCACAAGGTGAAAATCACCGACGAGGCTGTAAAATCCGCCGTAAATCTTTCTCACAGATACATCGGGGACAGATTTTTGCCCGACAAAGCCATTGATTTGATTGACGAGGCTTGTTCAAAGGTAAGACTAAAATCAATGACTCCACCGGAAGAAATCAAAAAAATGGAAGAAGAAATCCGGAAAACAACTGCCGAAAAGGAAATGGCAGTCAGTCAGCAGGATTTTGAGCGTGCAGCAAAGCTTCGTGATGAAGAAAAGGAATTGCAACAGAAATTCAATTCAGAAAAAGCAAAGTGGCAGTCATCGGATGTAAACCACGATTTGCAGGTTGTGGAAAGTGATATTGCAGAGATTGTATCAGGATGGACGGGAGTGCCTGTTTCACAGATGACCGAAGAAGAAAGTGAACGACTTCTCAGAATGGAGGAGGAAATTCACCGTAGAATTGTGGGTCAGGAAAAGGCAGTTTCGGCAGTTTCCCGTGCAATCCGTCGTGGTCGTGCAGGACTTAAAGACCCGAAAAGACCAATCGGCACATTCCTTTTCTGTGGTCCTACGGGTGTTGGTAAAACTGAGCTTACAAAGGCTCTCAGTGAGGCTATGTTTGGTGATGAAAATGCTATGATTCGTCTTGATATGAGCGAATTTATGGAAAAGCACACTGTGGCAAAGCTTATCGGCTCACCTCCGGGATATGTTGGCTTTGAAGAAGGTGGTCAGCTCACCGAAAAAGTCCGCAGAAAGCCTTATTCTGTAATTCTTTTTGACGAAATTGAAAAGGCTCATCCCGATGTTTTCAATGCACTTCTTCAGATTCTTGACGATGGTGTTTTAACTGACTCACAAGGAAGAAAGGTTGATTTCAAAAATACTGTAATCATAATGACCTCAAATGTTGGCGCAAGACTAATAAACGAAGAAAAGGCGTCATTCGGATTTGTGGCAAATGAAAACAGCCACTCTGACGATAAAATCAAAGAGGCTGTTATGGGAGAATTAAAAAACACCTTCCGTCCCGAATTCTTAAACAGAATTGACGATACAATCGTCTTTACAAGGCTTTCCCAAGAAGATATCAAGGAAATTGCAAAACGCCTTTTAAAGGGATTGGAAAAACGAATGGAAGCTATTGAAATTACAGTAACCTTTGACGAAAGCGTGGTTGATTTCATCACGAAAGAAGGATATGACAAGTTATATGGTGCACGACCATTAAAGAGAGCAATCCAGACGAAAATCGAAGATGTTCTGTCCGAAAAAATCCTTGAAAAGACCATTCAAAAAGGCAAATCATATGTTTGTTTATTTGAAAATGAGGAATTGAAAGTGGAAAATGTATAGAAAATCGGACTTTATAGATTGAATGCAGAATTGTGAAACTGTGTTGCGATTTTAAAGAACAACCAATATGGTGTAGCGGTAGGGCGGGGTCTTGACCCCGCCGTTGTTGGATTCCCTATTACTTTTCGGCGGCAGCAAGCTACCGCCCTACCATAATCGATTAATTTTATTATTCCGATAAATTATAATTTATTATAACAACAAAAAAACGGGACATTTTGTCCCGTAATTAGTTGATTTATGATAAAACCTTTGTTTTACCATTTATGTACTGATTGTAATTGATGCTACATGATTGTTGTCTGATTGTGCTAAAATTG
>JAZNLY010000131.1:0-8519 GCA_045579305.1 Candidatus Fimenecus sp.
GGTGTTGAGTGGTTACCATCTGATTTCAAGAAAAAAGAAGGCTATAAAAGGTCAATAGAATTAAGTAAAGCATATAACCTTTACAGACAAAATTATTGTGGATGCGTGTTTTCAAAAACAGTAGAATAAATTGGAGTTTGTAGGGATAAATGCAAAATGCAAAATGTCGGAACTGCGTTGCAATTTTAAGGAACAACCAATATGGTGTAGTGGTAGGGCGGGGTCTTGACCCCGCCGTTGTTGAATTATCTGTTGCTTTTCGGCGGCAGCAAGCTACCGCCCTACCATAATTGATGAATTAAATTATCCCTATAAATTATAATTTGCACGAAAAAACGGAGATTGAAAATTTCAATCTCCGTTCTTTAGTTAAACTGACTTACTCCCAAATATCAACTGCGCCTCTGCCTTCTGTTACTTTCGCAACATAACTTGCAACCTTTTTGTGCTCAGGATGAACCTTGTATTTCTGGAGTTCTTCCTCGTTTTCAGTTTCAACAACTAAAAGTGCATCAAAGTTTCTCTCACATTCAACTTGATTTTTAAGAAATGTGAGTTTTTTTATGTGGGCAATCTTCGGTGGGAGAGCTTCAAGACCATTCTTAACGATTTCAATGTTTTCGTCCTTTGTTTTACCCTCTGCATCTTTAAATTTCCACATTACAATATGTTTAAGCATAATCTCATCCTTTTCCATAATTTGTCTCCCTCTGACAAGGGAGGTGTCACCGTAGGTGACGGAGGGAGAGATAGATAATATATAAACTAATACTACCCCTCAGTCGCTTTGCGACAGCTCCCTTACTCGCCTGCCGGCTCAGACAGCGCTAATTCGGCATCCACTGGATGCCCGCGCCCTGACAAGGGGAGCCAATATTGAAAACATTATTTAATGTTAAATAATGTTTTTGCATTCTTATCTGTCAAATCAAGAATTTCCTGTGCAGTACATCCTCGAAGTTCTGCAATTTTTTCAGCTGTGTACGGAATGTGCAAGGAATCGCATCTTTTTCCACGAAATGGTACGGGAGTCATATATGGCGCATCTGTTTCAATTAAAAGTTTATCCTCAGGGACAAACTTTGCAACCTCACAGGGCTTAACTGCATTTTTAAATGTAACTGCACCACCAAGACCGATATACATACCGAGTTTTATGATTTCTTTTGCCATTTCAACACTACCTGAAAAACAGTGAAGAACACCTTTTGGCTTGTGTTTTTTGAGAATATTGAGTGTGTCTTCGTGAGATTCTCTGTCGTGAAAAATGACAGGTAAATCCAATTCGTTTGCTAACTGAATCTGCTTTTCAAGAAGAATTAACTGATTTTCACGACTTTCCTTTTCGTAGTGATAATCAAGACCGATTTCACCGATGGCAACACATTTTTCGTCCTTTGCCAATTCTTTTATTCTCTCCAAATCACCATCGTGGTATTCGTCATTGTCAAGAGGATGAAAACCCACTGCTGAATAGACGAAATCGTATTTGTGAGAAAGTTCTACAGCAAATTCACTTGTAGGGATGTTTACACCACAACACACAACACCGGAAATTCCCTTTTCTTTAAAAGAAACGAGCAGTTCGTTTCTGTCAATATCAAACTGCTCGTCGTCATAATGTGCGTGTGAATCAAAAATGTTATGATACATTATCTTATTCTCGCTCCGTTTGGCATACTTTCGTCAACAAAGACAACCTTTGCATCTTCTTCTGTAATATCTGCAGCAAGAATCATACCACAGCTTTCAACACCACAGAGAACAGCAGGTTTAAGGTTTGCAACAAGGATAACTTTCTTGCCGATAAGGTCCTCCGGTTTGTACCATTTTGCAATACCACTTGCAACGATTCTGTCAGTACCTGTACCGTCATCAAGAGTGAGCTTGAGAAGTTTCTTTGCCTTTTTAACAGGTTCACAGTCCTTGACCTGTGCCACGCGAAGTTCAACCTTCATAAAGTCAGGGAATTCAATTGGTGCAAGTCCTTCGATTTTTGGTGCAGGAGCATTTGCCTTTTCTTCAGCCTCTTTTTTAGCCTGAAGCTCAGCGATTAACTTTTCGCCGTCAATTCTTGAGAAGAGAGGAGTTGCAGTGCCAACTGTGATACCTGATTCAAGGTTGCCCCATTCCTGAATGCTTTCGTAAGTTGCAACAGGAACATTCAACTGCTCTGCAATTTTAACTGCAGTTTCAGGCATAACAGGGGAGATAAGTGCAGAAAGAACACGGATGCCTTCAAGAAGATTATAAAGAACTGTACCAAGCTTTTCTTTCTGTGCTTCGTCCTTTGCAAGTGCCCAAGGCATTGTTTCGTCAATGTATTTGTTGCAACGACGAGCAAAGTTGATTACACATTCAACTGCATCACTCATCTTGTATTCAGAAATATACTTGTCAAAGCCTTCGAGTGCTTTTTTTGCACTTTCTTTAAGGTCTTCGTCAAATTCAGTAGGACAAGCAGGTGCTTGTACAATACCGTCAAAGTATTTGTTCTGCATTGCAATGGTACGGTTAACAAGGTTGCCGAGTGTGTTTGCAAGGTCAGTGTTGAAACGGTCAATCATTGCTTCGTAAGTGATAGAGCCATCGTGTGCGTGTGGCATTTCTGAAAGAAGATAATAACGCACAGCGTCAACACCAAAAATTTCTGTAAGGTCATCGGCATAGATAACATTACCGCGGGATTTACTCATCTTGTCCTCACCAAAAAGAAGCCAAGGATGACCATAAACCTGTTTTGGTAATGGCTCACTGAGTGCCATAAGCATAATTGGCCAGTAGATTGTGTGGAATCTTACAATGTCCTTACCGATAATATGAACATCAGCAGGCCAGTATTTCTTGTAAAGGTCACCACTGCCGTCAGGGTCATAACCAAGAGCAGTAATATAGTTTGAAAGTGCATCAATCCATACATAGATTACGTGCTTGTCGTCAAATGAAACAGGTACGCCCCATTTGAATGATGAACGTGATACACACAAGTCCTGAAGTCCCGGTTTAATAAAGTTGTTAAGCATTTCTTTCTTTCGTGCTTCAGGATAGATGAAGTTTTCGTTATTTTCAATAAAGTCTTCCAACTGTTTCTGATATTTTGAAAGACGAAGGAAATATGTTTCTTCTTTTTCTTTGTGAACATCTCTGCCACAGTCAGGGCATTTGCCGTCAACCAACTGGCTTTCAGTCCAGAAAGACTCACAAGGAGTACAATAAAGACCTTCGTATTCGCTCTTATAAATATCGCCCTGGTCATAGAGCTTTTTGAAAATTTTCTGAACAGTTTTTTCGTGATAATCGTCAGTTGTACGAATAAAGTGGTCATAAGTTGTGTTGAGCAAATCGCAGATACCTTTGATTTCACCGGCTACCTTATCAACATATTCTTTAGGACTAACACCTGCGTCCTTTGCATATTCTTCGATTTTCTGACCATGTTCGTCAGTTCCTGTCAGAAAGAAAACATCATAGCCCTGCATTCGCTTGAACCTCGCAATGGCATCGGTCAACACGATTTCATAGCTGTTGCCGATATGAGGTTTGCGTGATGTGTACGCAATGGCTGTTGTGATGTAAAACTTTGGCTTTTCACACATAGAAAACGCCCCTTTCTGAAATATTTTCGCAACATAAATTATTTATGTCGCACATACCATATTATTATACTAAATAATACCAATATTTTCAAGAAGATTATTACAATTTATTTGTAATGAACAAAATAAGAATTTTAAATTATAATTTATCGGGGATAATTTAATTCATCAATTATGGTAGGGCGGTAGCTTGCTGCCGCCGAAAATAAACAGATAATTCAACAACGGCGGGGTCAAGACCCCGCCCTTCCGCTACACCATATTGGTTGTTCTTTAAAATTGCAACGCAGTTCCACAATTCTGAATTCTGCATTCAATCGATAAACTCCGATTTATTTCATTATAAATTCAACTTACATAACCCCTGTCAATTGCTCTGGTTTTACCTTTGAAAAAATTTTTTGAAAAAATAAAAAAAAGTTTTAAAAAAGTGTTGACAAATCTTTTTTTATGTGGTAAATTATACGAGCCGCTGAAACACAGCAGCAAAAAAATGTGGGAGCATAGCTCAGCTGGGAGAGCATCTGCCTTACAAGCAGAGGGTCACAGGTTCGAGCCCTGTTGTTCCCACCAAATGGCCCGGTAGTTCAGTTGGTTAGAACGCTAGCCTGTCACGCTAGAGGTCGACGGTTCGAGCCCGTTCCGGGTCGCCATTTTTTGCCTCTGTAGCTCAGTTGGTAGAGCAGAGGACTGAAAATCCTCGTGTCATTGGTTCGATTCCGATCGGAGGCACCATTATGCGGATGTAGCTCATCTGGTAGAGCGCCACCTTGCCAAGGTGGAGGTAGCGAGTTCGAGCCTCGTCATCCGCTCCAATAAAAAACAGGACACAGAATTCTCCCAGTTTCTTGTGTCCTATTTTTTTCAAAAAAAGAATATGGCGACATAGCCAAGTGGTAAGGCACGAGTCTGCAAAACTCTGATGCATCGGTTCAAATCCGATTGTCGCCTCCAAAAAATTAAGGACTTCGTAAGAAGTCCTTTATTTTTTGTGTTTGTGTCCGCAAGGACACAACTCCGTTTTGCAACTTTAGTTGCAAACTTCATTTGAGCGTCAGCTTAACTTCATTGTCCGCTTGCGGACACAAAACGATGTTACTCTTACGGTGTAAACGATGTTGCGATAAACCGCAAACAGTGTTGTGCTTCGCACAAACGATGTGGCTTCGCCAACGATATTGCAGTTTGTGCAAATATATGATATAATTTATTACATAAAAAAGAGGTGATAGTAATGAAAGAGGATAAGCTTTCGGATTTATCTATGCAATTATCAGTTGATGTTTTAAAACTTACAAAAGAACTAAAAGCAAAGCACGAAACAATAATTTCAAATCAGATAGGTAGAAGTGCCACAAGTGTTTGTGCAAATATTGCAGAAAGTAAATATGGACATAGCCGTGCCGACTTCATTGCTAAGCTTGAAATTGCTTTGAAAGAAGCAAATGAAACAGGTAAATGGTTAGAAATGCTTTTAAAATCCGATTATATTGATGAAGCAACATACAAATCCATTGATAAAACTTGTTCTACCATAAGAATTTTATTGATTGCTTCAATAAAAACAGCTAAAAGTAAATTGAACAAATAGAGTTAGTGCGGTGATAATATGAAAATGTGGAAAAGCAAAAGTTGGCAGCTTGAAGTTACCGGTGTTGACGGAAATGTACAGTTATTTGGTGTGAATATTTTTGATTATGATTGGGTTGACACAAAAAATAGGATTGAAGTAAATGACTTGTCTTATGATGTTCCCGTTTATGCTGTCACAATTGATGGAAAAGAATATGAATTTGCAGCAGGTGAACGCAGTAATTGTGTTTGGAATTTTTATCTCTATAAATTTTAACTAATTGAACTATGGATTAATAACAAACCGTGGTTCTAAAATGAGACGTACTGCCAGAAAAAGAAAGACAAGTCGAAAGACTTGTCTTTTCTTTTTCAATGAAATTCGCTTTTCAGCGAGTGAAATATTACTTCGTAATATGAAATAGCTTCGCTACGAAATATTTGCTTTGCAAATGTTAAGAGGCGAATTTTATTTCACATTTTGCCAATGGCAAAAGATTTCATAATCCGTAAGGATTATTTCATATTGCATAGCAATATTTCATTTTATAAGGTCACCCACACCCGATTGTAATTATTGCTTATATGTGATATAATCAGCCCGACAAATAAGAATTTGTAGGGATAACCAATTTAATTTGTCATTCTGAGCATAAGCGAAGAATCTCATTTAAAGTGAACAATAAAATCAACAGAGATTCTTCGTCACTTCGTTCCTCAGAATGACATATCATATATAATCGCAACGCAGTTCCGTCATTTTGCACTTTGCGCTTTGCATTTTGCATTTAATTCGATAAATTCCAATTTGTCGAACTGTTTTAATTTTGATAAAAACAAGTTGTAAACACAAAAGAAAACCCATCCAAAGGGATGGTTTTTTCTTTTAGTCAGTTTTAAAACTTCCTTACAAAACTACATCTTTTACAAAGTTCTTCACAGGCGTTACGATTTGAAAATCCGTTGTAGATATTTTGTGCTTTTTCGGAATTGAGTATGTCTCTTAAATCATTGTCAAAAATGTTTCCAAGGTTAATATCTCCGTTGCTGTCAAGGCAACAGGGGACAACAGTGCCATCACAGAGAATACCAATCTGGTCACGGAGACCATAGCAGAATACATTTTCATTTATATTATCATTTTCAAGTGTCGGCCAATCGAATTTATCACCGAATTGCAAATATATTTTTTCACCAATTCGCGTTCCGTTTCTTTCTTCGTTCCAAGGTTTCTCGAAATAATTTTCAAGAAAACTCAAAATATCATCATTCATACTGTCTTTTCCACCGTTGTTCCAAAGGCGTAGAACAACGATTTTTTTATTTTCAGCACTTTTTGCATAGGAAAAACAGTCATCAAGATATTTTTCGAAAGAAATTTTGTTGTCATTTGCCTCAAACGAATGGAGAGAAATTACAGTTTTGTAGTGTGAGTTCGATTTTAAAAGTATATCTCTGCATTTTTCTATAAGAGTACCGTTTGTGGTGATTATTACCTTGAAATTCATTTCATCTGCAATACTTAATAATGCTTCAAGGTCAGGGTGGCAAAGTGGCTCACCAAGAAGATGAAAATAAATATAATCAGTATAGTCCTTAATTTTTGCAAGAATTGTCTTGAATTCGTCAATACTCATTCGTCTTGGCTGTCGGGTTGTACCGGGACAGAACGAGCATTTCAGGTTACAGATATTCGAAATTTCAACATATACCTTTGCAAATCTTTTCATATTCTCACCACCTTAATCACAAGTATACCATATTTCGGACAGATAATAAATAATTAATATTGAAAGAAAAAATTTTATGTGTTAATATTTTCTTGGGTGATAATTATGAAACTTATTGTTTGTCTTGATGACAATAAAGGTATGATGTTCAATAAGCGTCGTCAGAGTCGTGACAGAGTGCTTGTTGAAAATGTTCTTGAACTTTGTGAAGGTGAAAGAATTTATACAAATGAGTATTCTGCGAAACTTTTTCCTGAAAATACAGTTGAAGTTTTTAAAAATATGGAAGAAATCGAAAACGGATATTGTTTTGCAGAGAATTTTACTGTAAATGAAGAATATGTTGACGAAATCATTGTATATAAATGGAACAGACTTTATCCTGCAGACACATATTTCAACATTGACCTTGAAAAATGGAATTTGATTGAAACCATTGAGTTTGAAGGTTCATCACACGAAAAAATAACGAGAGAAATTTACAGGAGATAAATTATGAAAAACAAATTTTTATCACTAATAGGTATATTGCTTGTTTTGGTGCTTGCATTCAATGGCTGTGGTGGCTCATTTTTTAATGGTGATATTCTACCTGAAGTTGATGAAATAATAACAGATTCATCTGCAACTGAAAACAAAACAGTATCACTTGACGATATTCCTGATTTTTCAGGGAATCCGTATATTGCGGTCAACGACAATCAGCCATCATTTACAGAAGATGATTACACAACGGAAGCCTTTGAAGAATATGCAAAGCTTGATAAATTAGGCCGTTGCGGTGTGACAATGGCTTGTGTGGGCAGAGAGATTATGCCGACTGAAAAACGTGGTGACATCGGAATGGTCAAGCCTACCGGTTGGGTAACTGCCAAATATGACTTTGTTGACGGAAGATACCTTTATAATCGTTGTCATTTAATCGGTTTCCAGTTGACCGGTGAAAATGCAAACACAAGCAACTTGATTACAGGCACACGATATATGAACACACAGGGTATGTTGCCCTTTGAAAATATGATTGCTGACTATGTAAAAGAAACTGAAAATCACGTTCTTTACCGTGTAACACCGATTTTTGAGGGTGAAAATCTTGTCGCAAGTGGTGTTCAGATGGAGGCCTGGTCTGTTGAAGACGATGGTGAAGGCGTTTGCTTTAATGTTTATTGCTACAATGTTCAGCCCGGTGTTAAAATTGATTACGCAACAGGTAAAAGTCAGCTTGATGAGGGCTATACAGAGACAAAGGATGATGATATCAATTCGTCACAGTTTGTGCTTAACACATCCTCAAAAAAGATACACAAACCAACTTGTTCGGGGGCAACGGGGATGAGTGAAAAGAATAAAAAGATTGTCGAAGGAAAAGATTTGAAATATTATCTCCAACAGGGATATGAACATTGCGGAACATGTAATAAATAAGAAAAGGAGCATTTACCGGATTGGTAAATGCTCCTTTGTGTATGGTTAGGTTTATAAATCGGAGTTTGTAGGGATAATTGATGTGTGTTTCTCGGCTCCCCTGAAAGGGGAGCTGTCGAGCGTTAGCGAGACTGAGGGGTTTGTTATTGAATTATATAACCCCTCTGTCACTTCGTGACATCTCCCCTTTCAGGGG
>JAZNLY010000132.1:0-5446 GCA_045579305.1 Candidatus Fimenecus sp.
CTTAAAAGACTTCGTGGTGAACTTGAAAACGGTGTTAATGCAAGAGCTGTTGAAGCTGATGAAGAAGAAAAGGAATTCCTTTCTGATGTTGCACTCCTTTCATCAAAACCGGTTATCTATGCTTGTAATATGAGTGAAGAAGATTTCGCAAACGATATTAAAGACAATGCACGTTACAATGCAGTTTGTGCCCTTGCAGAGGCAGAAGGTGCAGAAACACTTCCTATCTGTGCGGAACTTGAAGCACAGATTGCAGAGCTCGATAAGGAAGAAAAAGAGATGTTCCTTGCTGATTTAGGTATCGAGCAGGGTGGTCTTGACCTTCTCATTCAGCGTTCATACAACCTTCTCGGTCTTATCTCATACCTGACTGCAGGTCAGCCTGAAGTTCGTGCATGGACAATCAAAAAAGGCACAAAAGCACCTCAGGCAGCAGGTAAAATCCACACTGACTTTGAACGTGGCTTCATCCGTGCAGAAGTTATTCATTTTGATGACCTTATGGCAAACGGCACAATGCAGGCTGCAAAAGAAAAAGGACTCGTTCGTTCTGAAGGTAAAGAATACGTTATGAAAGACGGAGACATCGTATTATTCCGATTTAATGTTTAAAATTTGGTTCTTTTTCCGTTATGCTGCCTTGCTCTCAACTCGCAGTATAATAATACAGCTTCGTTTCGGCAAGATTGCCTAACGAAAAAAATAACTCAAATTTTGGTTTACAATAGTTTTCTGTATCTTTTAAAAAGTGCAGGGTGCAAATAATTTTGCGCTTTGCACTTTGCATTTTGCAATTGGAAAAATTTGCGTTCGTAGCTCAGTTGGATAGAGCGTCAGACTCCGACTCTGAAGGCCGCTGGTTCGATTCCAGTCGAGCGCGCCAGAAAAGACTTTAAGGTTTTCTTGAAGTCTTTTTTGTTGTTTGAAAACGTCGATATATTTATGTATAATTATTACAAAATATTATTTTGGAATAAAAGGGGAACAGAAAATGGGAAAAATCAATAGCCTTATTTCCAATATAAAAGAACATTGGAACACGCCTGCTGAAGGTAACTATGTTCCGTACAAAGAAGTTGCAACAATCGGTATTGCAGGTTTTGGTATTCATTGGGCATCAACTCTTGCAAATGCCATAGGACTCAGTGCAGCTAACTTTATCGTCGGTGCAAGTATCGGTCTCCAACCTGTACATCTTCAGATAATGCTTATTCTTGCAAATATTGTGGGGATTCCTATCGGTATTTTCAGAGGTTGGTTCTTCGACAATCATAAAATGCCAGGTGGTAAGTTTATTCCAATCCTTCTTAAAACACCAGTTCCTATTGCCGTTATTTCAACACTTTTTGTATGGTTACCATATGAACAGTGGGACTACCGGACAAAATTGGTGGTTGTCTGGATTGGGTTTATGATTCTTTCCGTATTTCTCGGTTTCTATAATGAATCTTTTGCATTCTACAAACAAGTTGTAACACCAAATGCACAGGAAAGAGCAAATGTTTCAAGTATTTCACAGATTCTTTACTCATTAGCACCAACTATCACATCTTTTGTTGTGCCTACTATTGCAGGGCTCACATGGGGTATGGATAACATCTGGACATATCGAGTAATATATCCGGGATTTACAGTAGTGGGACTTATCGTTCTTTTCATTTTCACACCAAAGCTTAAAGAGCGAATCATTGTCGCAAAACGCCCTGTTGAATATGTAAGCCTTATGGACTCACTTCGTGAGGTTGCAAAAAATAAATACTTCTGGATTATCAATTTAGGTGGCTGGATGGGTTTCCTTGAAGGTGCGAGTGCTGTTCTTGTGAACTGGACTTTCAACTATTCCGATGATGGTGCACACAAGGTGTATATGGGACTTGCTACAACACTCATTTCAAATGCATCTCTCTGGGCAATGATGCTAGCACCTTTTGCAATCAAACTTCTTGGCAAAAAAAATCTTCTCATTGTGCATAACACAATAAATGTTGTTCTCTATGCAATTTTATTATTGGTATATAAAAATGTGTTACTTATGTGTATTGTTGTTTATGTGAATACATTTATCAACACATTCTCCAATGTTTACACACCGAATATCAATGCAGATATGCGTGATTATCACCAATGGAAAACAGGTGTCAGAGTTGACGGACTTTTCACACCTCTTACATTGATTGGTACAGTTTTAGGCTTCTTTACCGGACTTGTTATACCTGCAATTTATGAAAAAATGGGTCTTAAAGAAGATTATTCTGTACTTTACAATGATGAGATGAGAAACAATCTTTTTACTGTACTTATTATATGTTCAATAATTGGTTCAATAATGAATCTTATTCCGTACCTTTTCTATGACTTATCTGAAGAAAAACATCGTGGATATGTGAATGTTCTTAAAATCCGTGCTATGTTTGAGGACTACGGAAATGGTGACCTTGACGAGACACAGCTTGTTGATACTATGAAGATAATTGAGGCTGCAAAGAATAATGCAACCAAAAAACTTATTGATAAAACTGCAAGCAAACAGGAAATCCGTGAGATAAAGAAGTATAACGAGTTTGTTGAAAGTCTGCCTTTTGTTAGAGAAGAACTCAATAAATTCAATACAGAAAGATATAAGATAAAACTCAATTCTGCGAAAGCAACAGTTGTATTGGGTGAAGTTTATCTCTATGACAACTGGAAAGAAGAAAAGAAAACTGCAAAAGGACTTCCGAAATCCACAAAGGAAGAAAAACTTATCCGTGCAGATGCTCTTTCCCTTGTCCGTGAGAAAAAACGAAGTGCAAAGCTATTAAGAAAACACGGAAAAGAGAATCTCACAATTCCTGATGCGAGAATTCCTGAAGAAATCAAAAATCGTGAATTAAATTCTGAAAAAGAACGAAGACAGGCAAAAGCTGAACTTAAAGCATATACAAAAGGTGTTTCAGTTTACCGTAGAATCACAAAACCATATAACGACGCAAGAAATCTTATAATCCAGGCAGAAAACTATACTCACCTTGCAGATATAGAAAAACTTTATGAAAATGTAAAGATGAGAGTTGAAAAAAGTTCTTGACATTTGACAACTGTTCTGTTATCATATTTAAGCCGCATATTAGGGGGTAGTGTGTCTAAATACATACTGCAAGTGAGTTTTCCACCCTCGATAGCGAGTCTATATTTAAGGTAGGTTAGAAAAATGTACGCAATCATCGTAACAGGCGGCAAGCAGTACAAAGTACAGAACGGCGACGTTGTATTTGTAGAAAAGCTTGACGTAGAAGCAGATGCAGAGATTACTTTTGACAAGGTTCTCGCAGTTGGTTCAGAAGACGGACTTAAAGCAGGTGCACCATATGTTGACGGTGCAACAGTAACTGCAAAAGTTCTCAAGAATGGTAAAGGTAAGAAAATCACAGTATTTACTTACAAACCAAAGAAGAACGAAAAGCGTAAGAAGGGTCATCGTCAGCCATATACAAAGGTTGAGATTACCGGTATTAACGCATAATGACAACAGCAAAATTTCTGTATACGGATGAAGTGATAGTTTCATTTGAAGTTTGCGGTCACAGTGACGCAGGGGAATACGGCACGGACATTGTCTGCAGTGCAGTTTCTTCAGCGGTATATATGGCGGCTAACACAATAATTGAGATTATGAAGTTAAGTCCGGAAACAGAGGTCCGTGACGGGTACTTAAAGCTTAAAATGAGTTTTAGTGATGCTCGTAAATCGAAAGTGATTACTGACGGATTGTATTTACATTTAAGTGAATTACAAAGTCAGTATCCCAACAACTTGAAACTTGAAAGAGGTGTTTTTGATGCTTAAAATCAACATTCAGTTATTTGCTCATAAAAAAGGTATGGGTTCAACTAAGAACGGCCGTGACTCAGAGTCAAAGCGTCTTGGTGTAAAGAGAGCTGACGGACAGTTCGTTCTCGCTGGTAACATCCTTGTTAAACAGCGTGGTACTCACATCCACCCGGGTAACAACGTAGGTCGTGGTTCTGACGACTCACTTTTCGCACTTGTTGACGGTAAGGTTAAGTTCGAAAGAATGGGCAAAGACAGAAAAAAGGTAAGCGTTTATCCTGTTGAGCAGTAATTTTTTTACAAACTACTGAAATTCCCACCCCGCAACGGTGGGAATATTTTTTTGTAATGAGAAATAATAGACATTGGAGTGATATCCATGAAAACATTCAATAAAAGTACAAAACTTGATAATGTGTGTTATGACATTCGTGGTCCTGTAATGGACGAGGCTGTACGAATGGAGTCCGAAGGTCAGCACATTCTGAAACTTAATATCGGTAATCCTGCACCATTCGGCTTTGCAGCACCGGACGAGGTTATTCGTGATATGATGTATAATCTTCGTGAATGCGAGGGCTATTCTGATTCAAAGGGTATGTTCTCTGCACGAAAAGCAATTATGCAGTATTGTCAGATTAAGGGAATCAAGGGTGTTGATATTGGTGACATCTATCTTGGTAACGGTGTCAGCGAACTGATTACAATGTCAATGCAGGGACTTCTTGATAATGACGATGAAATCCTTGTGCCATCTCCTGACTATCCGCTCTGGACTGCTTCTGTGACTCTTGCAGGCGGTAAGGCTGTGCACTATATGTGTGATGAGCAGAATGAATGGAATCCTGACATTGACGATATTAAAAAGAAAATCACATCCAACACAAAGGGTATTGTAGTAATTAACCCAAACAATCCTACAGGTGCCTTATATAGTGACGAGATATTAAAGGAAATCGTCGAAATCGCAAGACAGAATGACCTTATTCTCTTTGCCGACGAAATCTATGACAGACTTGTTATGGATAGTCTTACTCATACTGCACTTGCATCTTTAGCACCTGATGTACCTTGTGTCAGCTTCAACGGACTTTCAAAATCCCACAGAATTGCAGGTTTCCGTGTGGGCTGGATGGTAATCAGCGGTGACAAGAAGAAAATCAAGGGATATATTGAAGGTCTTAATCTTCTTTCATCAATGCGACTTTGCTCAAACGTACCTGCACAGAGTATTGTGCAGACTGCTCTCGGTGGAATCCAGAGTATTGACGAGTTGCTTTTACCCGGTGGAAGAATTTATGAGCAAAGAGAATTTGTATATAATGCACTTTGCGAAATCGACGGTATTTCAGTTGTAAAGCCAAAGGCAGCGTTCTATATCTTCCCAAAACTCGATGCCAAGAAATTCAATCTTTATGATGATGAAAAACTCGTTCTCGATTTTCTCAAAGAAAAGAAAGTTCTTCTTATGCATGGTAAAGGCTTTAATTATCCTACACCTGACCATATCCGAATCGTATATCTTCCAAGAAGACGAATCCTCGGTGAAGCAATGGATGCATTTAAAGATTTTCTTGCCGATTACCGACAATAAAAAACTCCCCTGAGGGGAGTTTTTTTGTTTACCAATTAACAG
>JAZNLY010000133.1:0-2650 GCA_045579305.1 Candidatus Fimenecus sp.
GTATGAGTTGTGCTGCCTGTGTTGCAAGAGTTGAAAAGGCTGTTAATTCAGTCCCGGGTGTAACTTCTTGTTCTGTCAGTCTTCTCACCAATTCAATGGGTGTGGAAGGCTCTGCCGATTCACAGAAAATCATTTCAGCCGTTACTGAAGCAGGTTATGGTGCAACACCTAAAGACTCAAAGAACATATCCATAAAAGAAGAAAATACACTTGAAGATACAGAAACACCAAAGCTCAGGAAACGACTCATATACTCCTTGGGATTATTGCTTGTGTTAATGTATATCTCAATGGGACATGTGATGTGGGGTTGGTATCTGCCAATAGATAATCCGTTGGTGATTGGATTAATCGAATTTGTGTTGACTATTATCATAATGGTAATAAATCGTAAATTCTTTATAAATGGATTCAAAGGACTTGTCCACAAAGCACCCAATATGGACACTCTTGTGGCACTTGGTTCAGGTGCATCCTTTGTTTACAGTACTTATTTACTTGTAAAAATGTTTACAGTCAGCGGAGATGTGGCTCATCATTATCTTCACGAGTTCTATTTTGAATCGGCTGCTATGATTTTAACCCTTATTACTGTTGGAAAAATGCTTGAAGCAAGGTCAAAGGGCAAGACCACAAATGCGTTGAAATCTCTTATGAATTTAGCACCAAAAACTGCAACAATTCTTAAAGACGAAATTGAAACAGAAATTCCTGTTGAGCAAGTGCAAAAAGGTGACATTTTTGTTGTGCGACCCGGTGAACAGATTTCGGTTGACGGAATAATCATTGACGGTCAGTCTGCTGTTGACGAGTCGGCATTAACAGGGGAGAGTATTCCGGTTGATAAATCAGTGGGTGACAAGGTTTCAGGTGGTACAATCAATCAATCAGGATTTATAAGGTGTGAAGCCTTGCGAGTTGGTGAAGACACTACTCTTTCACAAATCATTAAAATGGTCAGTGATGCAGCATCTACAAAAGCACCTGTTGCAAAAATTGCCGATAAGGTTTCAGAGGTTTTTGTTCCTGTTGTAATAACAATTGCAGTTATTGCTACGATTATATGGCTTATTGCAGGACAAAGTTTCGGTTATGCTCTTGCCAGGGGCATATCCGTGCTTGTAATCAGTTGTCCTTGTGCATTAGGACTTGCAACACCTGTTGCCATAATGGTTGGTAACGGAGTAGGGGCTAAAAACGGAATTCTTTTTAAAAACGCAGTTTCACTTGAAGAAACAGGCAAAGCAAATATAGTAGTCCTTGATAAAACGGGTACAATAACAAAGGGAAAACCAAAAGTAACGGACATTATCCCAATTAATTCAACAGAAAATGAGTTGTTAAGTATAGCATATTCCCTTGAAATAAAGAGTGAACACCCACTTGCAAAGGCGATTGTTGAAAAAGGAAATGAATTGAATGTTTCTTCTGTTGATGTGACCAATTTTAAAGCACTTTCAGGGAATGGTGTAACTGCCGAAATCAACGGAAATAAAATTTCTGGTGGTAGCCTTAAGTTTATTAACGAGAAGATAAGAATTGACGATTCAATAATAAAAACGGCGGAAAATCTTGCTGAAAGTGGCAAAACACCGCTTCTTTTCGTAAATGATGAAAAATTGCTTGGCATTATTGCAGTTGCCGATGTAATCAAGGAAGAAAGTCCACAGGCTATTAAAGAATTACAGAATATGGGCATAAAAGTTGTTATGCTCACAGGTGACAATGAAAAAACCGCCAATGCAATCGGTGCACAGGCAGGTGTTGACGAGATTATTTCGGATGTTATGCCTGACGGAAAAGAAAAAGTTATCCGTCATTTAAAAGATAAAGGCAAAGTCATTATGGTAGGTGACGGAATCAACGATGCACCGGCACTAACACGTGCTGATATGGGTATTGCAATCGGTGCGGGTACGGATATTGCAATTGATTCCGCCGATATTGTGCTTATGAATAGCAAGTTGTCCGATGTTCCTGCTGCAATCAGACTCAGTCGTGCAACACTTAAAAACATTCACGAAAATCTTTTCTGGGCATTCTTCTATAATGCAATTGGCATACCACTTGCAGCAGGTACTTTTGTAAATCTTTTCGGTTGGGAATTAAATCCTATGTTTGGTGCTGCAGCAATGAGTCTGTCATCATTCTGTGTTGTATCCAATGCGTTGCGACTGAATTTTAAGGACATCCGAAACAGCAAGAAAGATAAAAAAATTAAATTTAAATACAAGGAGAAAAAACCTATGGAAATCACAATGAAAATTGAAGGTATGATGTGCCCTCATTGCGAGGCACATGTTAAAAAAGCCCTTGAAGGTGTAGCGGAAGTAAGAGAGGCAATCGTAAACCATAAAGACGGTACTGCAATCGTAACTCTTGATGCAGATGCTGCTCCTGTAACCCTCAAAAAAGCAGTTGAAGAGCAAGGATACAAGGTAATTGAATAAGTGCAAAATGTAAAGCGCAAAATATAGGGACGATTCATGAATCGTCCCTTTTTATGTGCCACAATTTATAATTTATCGGGATGATTGAATTTTATATGCAACCGGTAGGGCGGGGTCTTGACCCCGCCGTTGTTGGTTTATATGTCGCTTTTCGGCGGGGTCAAGACCCCGCCCTACCGCTACACCATATTGGTTGTTCT
>JAZNLY010000134.1:0-14381 GCA_045579305.1 Candidatus Fimenecus sp.
CTATTGCGAACGAGTTAAATATGTGATATATTTATTACATATTATTTTTTAGGAGATGTTAAAATGGCTAAGAGCATAAATGACGTTCTTAATCTTATCAAGGAAAATGACATTAAAATGGTCGATTTCAAAATGGTTGACATCAACGGTCAATACCGTCATGTTACTATCCCTGCTGAAAATTTTTCAGAGGATACAATGAAGAGTGGTATTGGTTTTGATGCTTCTAACTACGGCTATGCTGTTGTTGAAAAGAGTGACATGGTCTTCATTCCTGACCCTGATACTGCAATTATTGACCCGTTCTGTTCAATTCCTACTTTGTCAATGACCGGTAATGCAATGATTATCGACAACCCTGAAAATCGTCCTCTTGCACAGTATCCTCGTAACATCATTAAAGCTGCTGTTGAATATATGAAAAACAGTGGTGTTGCTGATGAAATGAAAATTTTACCTGAATTTGAGTTCTATCTCTTTGACGATGTTACATGGAGTGTGGAAGGCAGATATATCGGTGCTACCGTTGACGCACAGCAGTCATACTGGAATTCCGATGTTGAAGGAAAGGGCGTTGTTGTTCCTAAACAGAAAAACTATCACATCGCAAAGCCTTTCGACATCTCATACGAATGCCGTAGTGAAATGTGTATGCTTATGAAGGAAGCCGGTATTGAAATCAACTACCACCATCCTGAAGTTGCTGCTTCAGGTCAGTTTGAAATCGAGCCTCAGCTCGGTGAGGTTGTTCATATGGCTGATGCTACAATGTGGATTAAATATATCATCCACAACACAGCTCTTAAATATGGTAAGACAGCAACATTTATGCCAAAGCCAATTTATGGTGAAGCAGGTAGCGGTATGCACGTACATATGATTCTTTTCAAGGATGGTCAGCCTGTTTTCTCTGATGACAATGGTTATTCTCACCTTAGTGAAACTGCTCACTACTTTATGGGTGGTCTTCTCAAGCATATTGGTGCTCTTTGTGCTATTACAAACCCAAGCACAAACTCATTCAAGCGTCTTATTCCTGGTTTCGAAGCACCTGTAACAGTTGGTTATGCAACATCAAACAGAAGTGCTGTTATCCGTATTCCTGCATATGCTAAGAGCCCTGACAAGCGTAGATTTGAGCTTCGCAACCCAGATGCTACTTGTAACCCATACTTCTGCTATGCAGCAATCCTTATGGCAGGTCTTGACGGTGTTAAGAACAAGATTGACCCACACGCAAACGGTTGGGGCCCATATGATATGAACCTCTATCACCTCAGTGATGAAGAAAAAGCAAAGCTCCAGCATCTTCCTACATCTCTTGAAGAGGCTCTTGATGCTCTTGAAGCAGACCACGCATTCCTCACAGAAGGTGGCGTGTTCCCGGAAGAACTTCTCCGAAACTTTGTTAAAGCAAAGCGTGAAGAATGTCGTCAGCTTTCAGCAATTCCACACCCAGCAGAGTTTGATAAATATTACAACCTTTAATAGGCAAAACAACAAAAACCTCCTTGAAAAAGGAGGTTTTATTTATTGTCTTTAGATATTATTCGTCAAGAGCCTTGAAGTATTTTGCTGCCTCGCCCCTGGTGATAGGTGCACTTGCATTGAACCCATGGTCCAACATCACATTGAATGCAAAGAAAAGAGATTTAATCAAACCTAAAAAGCCATCATCCCTGTTTCCAATAATTTCCTGTGCAAATGTTTCTACATTAACCTCTGCATCATCGGTCACAGAGTTCTCTGTACCATTGATTACATTAAGCGCATTATTCAACTCACCCTTAGTAAGAGTTTTGTCAGGACTGAATGTTGTTGGTGTTGTTGCACTCATTATATTATTCAGAATAACATATTCCACGTCACTGTAATACTTGCTTCCCGGTCCCACATCTTCAAATTTTGTGAAATAATCAGGATGAGGAAGTGCTTCTATAATTTTGTTTGCAATATTGACATGACCATCAGCATCCGGATGGCTCTCAACATATGTTGTACCCTCAGTATCAACGTAAGTGTACCCAAACTTTTCTGCGCCATCAATCATTGGTTTGTTACCCACTGACAAGATAAAGTTTACAATCGTGGATGTAACAGCTGCCGTAGTTTCATCCGGCTCTTCACCACCATTTACAGGCTCACCTACTACACCATCATAGTCAAAGTATTTGCCTTTAAGACTATTGTCACTCATACCTACAACCATTAATGTAACATCAGGATTATAATTATAGATATCCTGAATCATATAGTCCCAGTTTTCATAGAATCTGCCAAGACCATCTTTGAGTGCCTCAGGAATTGTCATAGCAAGTCCGGGAAGTGCACCTGCAATATGTGCAATTTCAACCAGGTCTTCAATGTTACCTAAGTCCACTGCATTTTCTGCGAGATATTCTTCTAACATTACCACATATTTATCTGCAACATTTTCTTTCTCAAAAACATCAGCAATAACCCAGCCCAGATATGCACCCCAGTCGTTACCACCAACCCCAAGTGTTATAAGGTCAGCCTCTGCAACTGCTTTTTTATATGCTGTTCTGTATTCTTCACTACCAGGGTCTCCAACCGCATTCATCTGAGCAGGATGGAAAAGATATTCGTCAGTTCCCGTAAAATCATCCTCAAGCATATATCGGATTTCTATTGTTCTAAATCCCGGTCCTGCAAAAGCAGTCATTGACTTATCCTCGATAATAGCGTTTGCAAGAACATCTGCATATGAACCAGGCACTCTGTAATATGCTGTCTCCTGATATGTTTTATTATAAGCATCATCATTCTCACTTATTACATCACGATAGCCACTTGCGACACTGTCGCCAAGAAGAAGATAATTCTTATACTGACCCTTGTGAAGTGAGACTGCGTCCTGATTAAGTTCCTTCGCAAAGAATACAAAGCAACTCGAAATAATGGAAATAGCAAGAATTAAAGCTATACTTGCTCTGAAAAGCTTTTTCATTTTTTCATCCTCCTGAATATGTATGCCATAATTTTTTTATACAATTAATATTAGCACTTTTCTATATTCTCGTCAATAAGTCCATCACAAAACAAAGGAGACAACACAGTTAGTTGTCTCCTTACCATATTTAGTTTGTATGATATTTTCTTGCAATTTTCATTGTTGTTGTCTTTGGGAATTCCTCGTCACGAACAAGAATCTGACCAATACGCTTGAACATTGGCATCATAGCATTTACTCTCTTGACATCTGCATCAAGATTATCTCTGCAATCAGGATAATCTTCTTCGTTAAGGAAAAATTCACCTGTAATCTTGTCACCTTCCTGGTAAACAAGAACTTCCTTAACATAAGGAATCTCATTCATAAGCTTCTCTTCGATTTCTTCAGGAGAAACATTCTTACCATTTGAAAGGATAATAAGATTCTTCTTTCTACCTACCATAAAGAGGAACCCATCTTCGTCAATTCTACCAAAGTCACCTGTCTTGAACCAGTCACCATCAAAGGCAGCCGCAGTAGCTTCAGGGTCGTTATAGTAACCAACCATAACGTTTGAACCTCTTACATAGATTTCACCAACGCCATTTTCGTCAGCATCAACAATCTTGATTTCGTTACAATCAAGCGGAGTACCAACGCTGCCGAATTTGAATTTACCCGGGTGGTTACAAGTAATAACCGGTGAACATTCTGTAAGTCCATAACCATTGAAAACGTCAATACCAATATCGTAAAGTCCCTTTTCGTATTTAGGGTCAAGGTAAGCACCACCGCAGATAATCATATCAAGGTTTCCGCCAAGGTTATCGTGAACCATTTTGAAAATCTTACGACGTTTGTCGATACCGAATTTCATAAGCACATTACTGATTTTAATACCCTTTTTGAGCAATTCTTCCTTACCCATTTTCCGTGCTGTTTTCCATATTCTGTCATAAACTGTTTCAACAACAAGTGGAACACCTGTAAAGTTGTACGGCTGAAATTTCTTGATATCTCTCTGAATATCTTTAAGGCTGTCACAAAGATAACCCCATTCTGAAACGATATATGTAGCAAACATACCACTTACCCATGAAAGAGTGTGGTGCAATGGCAAGAAAGCGATAGCATGACGACCTGTAAGCACACGCAATGAAGCAGAGCAGTTACTTGCAACATTCTTATGTGTAAGCATAACACCCTTGCTCTTGCCTGTTGTACCAGATGTGAAAACGATTGCGGCTAAATCGTCAGGCTTAATTTCAATTTTATCAAACAAATCGTCGCCTGCTTCAATCATTTTTTCGCCTTCTGCATAATATGTTTCAAATTCATCTATATTGAAGTATTCCATCTCCGGAACTTCAGGATTAGCCTTAATCTGGTCAACGAACTTTGTAAATCTCTTTGAATGAACAACTGCTTCACAACCACAACGGATAATCTGGTCCTCAATATCATCATATGAAAGTTTTGCATCCATAGGAACGCAGATATTACCACCTACGATAATTGCGTAATATGCAAGACCCCATTCAATAAGGTTTTCTGAAACAATAGCAATTTTCTTGCCACCTCTTAAGCCTTTGCTGTAAAAATATGTACTGAGAGTTCTGATTCTGTAAAATGTCTGGTTGTAGTTGAGTTCCTGAAGTTGCTTGTTTCTATCAAGGAACATAAATTGCTTTTTATCGCCACCACGTTCTGTTCCTTCAAAAACAATCTCACGTATTGTCTGATATTCCGGAATCTCTACCTTAACCGCATTCTTATGTGTTTTTTTTGCCATTTTTTATTTATCCTTCTCTTTTATTTATTAAACAGATGTTCACTAAAATGTCTGTTATTTTTAAAAACCACATTATTAACCCATAATAAACCATTATATTGTGTACATTATATCATCATTCTTATTGATAATGCAAGTGTTTTATGATATAATTTACACAATTTATGATGGAAATTATTGAAAAGGGGTCTTTTTATGGGAAAGAAGATTATAGTTGCCGGTGGTGGACATGGTGGTATTGCTGCTGCTATGCTGCTTGCAAAAAGAGGTTTCGATGTAACTGTATATGAACGAAATGGAAAAGATAAGATGGGATATGACTGGACGGACATTTTTGATAAAAAAGGTTGGACCGCTGTTGGCATCCCGCTTCCTGATAAAAGCAAATATAATCTGAAACAGGATATGACCTTTTATGGCCCTGCTATGGAAACCGCACTTACTCAGCATACTGAGGAAGATAAAAAAGAAATTCAGATGGAACGTAGCGATATCTATGCTCATTTGATTGAACACGCAGAAAACGCAGGTGTAAAATTTGAATATGAGCACAACATAGAATGTCCCGTTTTCTTCGGCAACAGAGTTGTCGGTATTAAAACAAACAAAGGTGAATATCTTGCAGACCTTGTTATTGACGCTTGTGGTCTTAATTCACCTATAAGACGTGCTATGCCACCATCAACAGGAATTCAGAACAATCCGATTGAATATGAACAATTCTATATATACAGAGCTTTTTTCAATAAGGCTTGTGAAGTAGCTGAACACGATAAATTCAAAGTTATTCTCCTTCCGAACAATGAATTGGGTATTTCGTGGATTGCGACCGAAGAAGAACACACAGACGTTCTTATTGGTCGTTTCCGTTCATTTGACCGCGAATATGCGATGAGTCAGATTGAAATGTTAAGAAAAGGAAATCCAAGTATCGGCACAGAAATTCTTCGTGCTGATGATTTTGCAAACATCCCTGTTCGCCAGCCTTTAGGGGTTCTTGTGGCTGACGGATATGCGGCAATCGGTGATAGCGGATTTATGACTGTTCCTGTTATCGGTTCCGGTATTGCCAACTCTCTCAAGGCAGCCAGAATTCTCGCCGATGCCATCTCAAATGATTGCAGTGGTTCATACAGTGCCGAAACACTTTGGTCTTACCAGAAAAACTTCTATAAAGAAATCGGTGCAGCATTAGCCCCTCTTGCTTGTGTTAAACTCCTTCTTACAAGACTCCAGGGTCCTGAACTTGACTATATCTTTGCAAAGGGTATTCTCAACGCCGAAGATATGACAATTGATGCCGATTCAACAAGCCTTGGTGCAATGCTTGGCGGCATGTCATTAGAGGACATCAAAATCAAAGTCAGCGGACTTATAAATAACAAGGTTATTCTCTCTAAAGTTGTTAAAATGGGTCTGCAATTAGCTCGTGCAACCGCCGTTACCGCAGCAATGCCAACAACATACAACCGAAAGGCAATTTTACGTTGGGTTGAGCAATATAACGCTTGTTTCAAGCATTAATTACAATTAAAAAAATATAGGGCAAGGATTTTATTCCTTGCCCTTTTTGTTTAGTCAATTATTCCGAAATTCCTTAATTTTGTCAGGAATTCTGTCACATCTTCTTGTGCAGTTTCCTTATCTATTTCATATTCTTCAAGCATTTTTTCTGTTAATTCTTCCTCTGAGTCCACATCCGGAAGTAAGCGCCATAAAAACGCTCCTGTTTCCGTCAACATAAAAAGTCCGTTCAAATCAAGCACCACATCGGCACCCGGCACAAGTATATATTCTTCTGCTATTGTTCTTAATACCATTTCTTTTTTGATTTTCATACTTATATATCACCACTACTCTTTGATTTCTTGTTGACAATTTCTGAAACTCCACCATTTTGTTCAACCAAGAAGACTCTGTCACAATACTCAAGCATGCTTGCTCGGTGGGTTGTGAAAATACAGATTTTCGACGGGTCTGCCACCATAATCCTCTCGAGAACCTTCTTTTCTGTATTCACATCAAGAGCAGAAGTAGCTTCATCCATTATAAGAATTGTTGAATCCTTTAAAAGAGCCCTCGCAATTGCCATTCTTTGTAACTGTCCCTGAGAAAAATTTCCACCACGTTCGTTTATCGGCGTATCAAGACCTTCAGGTAACGAGTATATCAATCTATCTATAGCTGCTGCCTTTATCACTCTGTTAATCTCTTCATCCGAAGCATCCGGCTTTGCCATAGTCAGATTTTCTCTGATTGTGCCTGAAAAAATATTTATTCCCTGTGGCACATATGAGCAAAAACGTCTTGTGCTATCCGAAATCTTTATTGTTTCTCCATCTCCTGCTTTCAGAAGAAGTTCACCCTCTGTTACCGGCATTATTCCCAGCAGAAGTTTAAGCAACGTTGTTTTACCCTCGCCTGATGGGCCTACAAAAGCCACTGTCTCACCGGGATTTATTTTAAAACTTGCACCGTGTATAACTTTTTCTTCTCCGTTTTTATATTTAAACGAAACACCGTCAAAAACTATACTTACACCTGTACCTTTGGTCTTTTTATAAAAAGCATCCGCTTTTTCGCTATCAGCATCCTGTTCAACAGGTAAATCCGCCATTTCCATAACCCTACCTGCCGAAGTGGCATTTGAAACAGCTAAAGGAACAAGTGATGCCAACGCACCAAACGACGCAGTCAGTTGTCCCGAGAGTTGAATAAACAATGTCATTGTACCAAAGGTAATCATTCCTTGCCACAATCTGTATACGCCCCAGCCATAACAGCTATATGACACTATAACACCTGCAAGAGAAAGAACCAATGTCATTATGATACTGAATTTTTCATAGGAAAGTTTGATTATTCTATGTTCTTCGAGAATTCTGCCAAATTTCTTTATGTATTCTCTTGTCAGGTCAAAAGCTTTAATTGTCAGAAGATTCTGCACTGATTCCTCTGTAAATGAAAGTACCTTGCCATTAACTTCTCTGCTCTGCTTACTATATTCTCTTATTGTTCTTATAAGAAATCTTGAAGATAAAAACATAAGTGGCGCACTCATAAGAGCAATTAATGCCATAGCTTTATCATAATAAAGAACAATAGCCAAAGCACCCAGAAACTGCACTGATTTTGAAATAACATTGGGTATAAAGTTAATAATAGCATTTGAAACTGTCTGGGTATCCGATTCCAGACGATTCAGAATATCACCCGAATGGAAAGGACTTATTTCCTCCCACTGAGCTTTCACAACGTGGGAATATATGCTCTCCCTTATCTCATTACAAGTTCGACTACTCACAACTGCAGTAACATACGATGTCAAGGACTGAAAAACGTGTTGAAACACAACAAATCCGATGGTCATCAAAGCATAACTAAGAATTGTTTCATTATCCTTATCAACAACTGAGTCAATAAGATGCTTTGACACAACTGAAACACCGAGGGACATAACTGTTGCAATCACACCTAAAAGGATATAAAGCAACAGAGCGAATTTGTATTTTTTCGCATAGAAAAAAATCCATTTCCACTCAACAATCATATTCTGCAACATGTTGCGATTGCCCTCATTCTTCTTCATTTCTGTTTCCTTTAGTCTTTTTTCTTATCATTACTTTCGCCATAGCCGTATTTACCATAGCCATATCTGCCATAGCCGTATTTGCCGTAACCATATCTGCCATAGCCATAGCCATAACCGTATTTACCGTAACCATAACTTGAATGGACGGATGTAGCACCATTGAGAATACAACCAAGAATTCTAACATCTGTACTAAGAAGATTGTTAAATCCATTTTTTATTTTCGAAACTCTTACCGCATCCTGCAGCACAATATAATATGCCGCATCTGCAACCTGTGCAAAGAAAAGTGCATCAGATACAAGTCCGCAAGGTGGTGTATCCACAAGAATCATATCATAATCATTGCGAACAGAATCAAAAACTTCTTTAATAAAGGTTGAATTCACATATTTAAACCCACCTTTTTCAGGAGCATTGAATATCATCAGATGAATTTTAAACTGTTTCAGATACGCAATCTTATAATCCTCTGTTTCTGTTGTATATTCTAATTCTTCAGGATTTACCCCCAACAACGGAGCAACACTTAATCTTCTTACGTCACCATCAACAAGCAAAACTTTCCTGCCGTGCTCAGCCATACTGATGGCGAGGTTTGTTGTCACTGTTGTTTTACCTTCACCCGGAGCTGTACTTGTTCCGACAATCACCTTTTCTCCATGTCTCAAGGCATTTTTAATTACATTTTTAACAACACGCATTGAATTGACAAATCCGTCATCAATTTTTTCATTTGTGGTGAGAACAGAACGGTCAATTTCCTTAGTATGCTTTTTAAACCATACTCGCGGAACAACACCCAGCACTTCACAATTCAGATTCGACTTCAAATCACTCTTTGTTCTTATTGTGTTGTGAGTATATGCATATAAGATGATTACCAATGCACCCAATCCGAAGCCTATAATCATAGCTTTCAGAACTGTACCAATATAATCATTGGTATTGGAAGGTTGTGTTGGCACAACCGGGGAAGTAATCATTTCTATCTTTATATTACCAACTGCATATTTTGCAATTGTAGGATAGTTCTTAATCGCTGAAACCAACACATCATATGCCATCTGTGGGTCTTTTGAAGTTGCCGTCAGGGTAAACATATTGGAACCCTCAACAGCTGCTGAACTGAAAGTTACCGGTAAGAATGGTATGTCAAGGTCCTCACAGACTGCATTCTGAATCAGACCACTACCAAGTATCAAAGGAAATGTTTCCGAAAGCTGATTTGCCGTTGCACTGTCATAATAGAAAGAGTACACTGATACACCACCGATTGACGATGAACTGTTTTCCGTGCTTACAGTAAATGTTGCCTCTGCGGTATAAGTAGGCACATAACGTATCTGTTCGGTCACATAAGAAATTGCACCAAAAAGCACAGCGAGAACAACACAAAGCCAACCAAAGCGTCGCACTCCTATAAGGATATTTTCGACTCTTATGTGCCTTTGGTTTTCCGAAGATGATTTTCTGTTTTTATTATCGGTCTGATTCATATTACCATCGTCCCTTTATTCTTCATCTGAATCGTCCTCATTGTAATCATAACTGTCCACATGAGGTTTTGAATATCTGCTGTTTTTGTTTCCGTATCTGCTGTATCTACCGTAGTTACTATAAGCACCATATCTCTTATTCTTGCCATAACGCCATCCATAAGAATATCTGCTTTCATCGGCACCACTCAACGATAAATAGGATGTTTCAGGATATACGTCGTTAAGAATACAACCGGCAACACTACCTCCGACTTCTTCAAAAGTGGTAACAGCATCGTTGATTGCAGAAGTGTGTACAACGTCTGTTCTGACAACAAGTATCATTTTTTCCACAATTTTAGCGAGGTCTGTAACATAAGCATCAACAGACATAGGTGCTGTATCAAAAATAACAAAGTCCACCTGTTCCTTGAAGGCCTTTATAACCTGAGTTATCTTTCCCGTTTCTAACCATTCACCGTATTCATCATATGGCGAAGTATTTATAGCCAGATATAATGACGTTTTCTTATATCTCTTTAACCTGAATTCATCAGGGCTTATCTTTTCATTCATCAAGTTTGCAAACTCTGTTTTTTCGCTGAACTTCTTGTCAAAAATTTTGTATATAGCAGGTTTTTTACTATCTATGTCAATCAGAACAACCTTGTGACCTCTGTCCGCCAAGGAAATTGCAATATTTGAGGCAATTGTGGACTTTCCTTCATTTTCTGCAACACTTGTTATTGCAAAAACTCTTGCACCTTCATGACGTTTCATATGTTCAATCTTAGCGGCAATCTTATGATAATTTTCTACAAACTTAAGACTGATAAAAGCATTGTTGTGAATGAGAAGTGCTTTTTTCTGATTCTTTAATCTTTCCTGAATGCTGAAATGCTTTCTTTCATGAGGTATTGAGCCAATAAGATTGGCATCTACTTTCTTTTCGAAGTCATCTTCATCTTTTACAGTATCTCTCATCACAGATAAAACAACTACAATTGTTGCAACAAGAACTGCCGCTCCACCGGCTACCAGAATTTTATTTGTCTGAGACACACTGTTTGATGGTGTATGAGGCACCTCAGGCATAGCGAGAACACTGATAACGACATTGTCAAAAACGCTGTCAGACACCTTTGGATATGCCTTAAGAACAGCCTGTAAAAGGTCATATGATTTCTGCGGACTATCACTTGTAACAGAAAGCTTGACAAAGTTTGTTCCTTCGTGAACTGTCGCAGAAAGTTTTCCGTCAAAGCTCTCAGCATTTATAATCTCACAAGCTTTTTCTTTAACTGTGGGTTCTACAAGCACTCTTGAAATGATATCCGCCATTTCCACGGAAACAGAAAACAAAGAATATGACCCACCTGAATTAGCACTCTTAGCACTGACAACTATAGTGGTAGTTGATGTGTACTCGGGAGTATAAATACTTCTTGTGGCAACATAAACACCCATTAAGCCGATAAGTGCCGCCATAGCAATAGCCCATGCATTTTTCAGCAAATCACGGATAATACTTACCCATTCTATTTTTATCTCTGAAAATTTCATAATCTCAACCTACGATAACATTAAGTATTGTGTGTCCCTGGACACCCTTTGAATCAGTTGTGTAATAGTGCACACTATATGTGCCTTCTTTGGTCAAATCTGCATTTGTCTCAATTCTGACATCACTTGCAAGGGGTTCTCCCTTATTGTTTATGACACCTACAACATATTGCGAGAAATCAATTTCGTCGCCAACATCTGCATAAATAAGATATTCCATCAACTCTATTTTTGGAGCAGACACGCTTCTGTCCTCAACAACAAGAGGAATTTTGATAACGGAAATATCACCCTTACTATTAGTAACCGAAATCTCTATGTTGAAAACTCCGGCAACAGACGATGTAAAATCTTCAGAAGTGATTATAATACTTCTTGTAATGTCACCGTCAATACAATCATAAGCAGAAACTACATCTGAAACGTTTATCTTTTCATATATTGAATAGCACGTGGATGCCTTCATAGAAAACGTAGGTGATTCATAATTCTTATATCTGATTTTTCTTGTTGCATTTGCAACATTATTATCACTGTCACAAACTGCATAAGTTACTTTACAAACACCGTCATCAAGGAACTTAGAAACAGATTCTACAATAACCTTGTCAGTCAAATCCTTGTCTTTTTCATCATAAGCAGTTACTCCCTTAAGCAACTCCTCTTCTGTCGCCTGAAAGCTCACCTCAATAATGTCACTTTCTACAGATATTACCGGAATTGTATGGTCAGTTGTCATTTTTTCTTTCACAAAAAATCCCACAAACAATATGGTCATAACAACAAAAAGTATCGTTACAATCAACCTTAACAGTCTCATTCTTCTTAAGCCTCCTAAAAATGGGCACATTTTCACTTATAATTATTTAAATTATACCACTAATTCTTACAAAAGTCTACAAGATATATACCTTTTAATGAACAAAAATAAGGTATCAGAAAACAAAATTCTGATACCCTATAAAAAATCATTTTCACTCCGGCAACTCGTCCAGTGTGATTACATATTCATCATTGTAAATGGAATACAAATCGTCAACATTGTTTCTATCGACCATATATTCTGTATGCCAGGCCATAAACCATACCCAATTTGATTTTGTTGATTGCAATTCCTCAACTGTCGGTATTTTCCCACATTCGTGAAAGCAAATCGGCATCTTTTTACCCACTACTCTTTTTACATTTTTGTAAAGTTTTTCGTTTGGTCCGTCAATATACGAATCTGCACCGGCAATATCAACATATTTATCACCCGGATACCATTTACGATAATCTTCACCACGTTCAGAAAGTCCCAACACCCAGATAAGATTATCAAGTTCCCAGTATTCCGTATATCTTTCGTACATGAGCTTCCACAATTTCTTGAAATTCTTGCTTCCGCCTTTGCCCCACCAGAACCATTGACCGTCAGCCTCATGGAATGGTCGCCACAAAACAGGAATCTCCTTTTCTTTAAGTTCAAGCAAGGCTCTTGCACCCTTATCCATACCTGCCATGAGTTTTTCATGTTCAGGGGTTCCCTCTGTGAGTGCTTTGTCCCAATCCGCAATTTCTGTGTTCATACTTTCTGCCCAGCTACCGCTGAAATCACTTCCGCAATGCCAACAGATTGTGACAATGCCACCTATTTCATGCCACTCCACAGCACGACGATTTACACCATCAAAATCGTCATTCATATAATCAAGTCCACGAATTGCAGGATACTTTCCTGTCTTTTCATAAATATATTCAAATTCGTACTGCTCACCGTCAACCCATGTTGATTCCTGCTGTCCTGAAATTATACAATTCCCATACATATCACAGATATATTCGTATAATTCCACAGCCTCCGCACTAGCATCAGGATTTGAAAGTTCCTGTTCACCCACTGGAATACCTAAAAAAGACAGCACAGCGCAGAATATTGAGATAATCTTTTTGAACATATTAATCACCAAAAACAACTTAAATCAATAATGTGTTATGCCACAATTACAAATTTTATTTGAGCCAAAAAGTCTTTGGAAGAAAAGAATAAGTTTGAAGAAGAACTTTGAAATGCCTGACTTATGGCAATTGCATGAACAATCGTCTGATGGGTTTTCAACCTCTACTGTTTCACCACAATTGTCACAAACATCATCACCGTTTGCATTGTGACCTGTCGCATCAACATAATTATCAATATAAGTATTACCACAAGCACAAGTGTACGTTGTGTAGCCTTTATTTTCACAAGTTGGTGCTGTTGTTACAGCAGTATATGTATGCTCTGTTGTCTTTGCGATTTCTTCTGTGTATGAGTCACTACATTCGCAAGTATACGTCATAACTCCAGTTGCGAGATGTGTCGCTGGAGTTGTAACTTTTGATGTGTAACTATGACCTGTTGCATTAACATAATTAGCAACATAAGAATCACCACAATCACAAGTGTAAGTTGTATAACCTTTTTCTGTACAAGTCGGAGCAGTTACTACAGATGCATAATCGTGTCCTTTTGCAATTACATAATTTCCAACATATGAATTACCGCAAGCACAAGTAAATGTTGTATAACCCTGTGCAGTACAAGTCGGAGCGGTTACAACTGAGTCATATTTATGACCTAATGGATTTACGTAGTTAGCAACATAACTGTATCCGCAAGAGCAAGTATATGTTGTGTAGCCCTGTTCTGTACAAGTTGGAGCAGTTTCGACTGAATCATATTTATGTCCCAAAGGATTTACGTAATTTGATACATAACTATATCCGCAATTACAAGTATAAGTTGTATAGCCTTGCTCTGTACAATTAGGCGCAACAACCTCTGTTTCATAACTGTGTCCTGTTGGGTTAACATAGCTTCCCACATAACTGTTACCACATTCACAAGTGTATGTTGTGTAGCCTTGTTCTTCACAAGTTGGGGCAGTTACAACTTCATTGTATATATGTTCAGCGATTTTTTCGATAACCTCTGTGTATGAATCACCACAAGCACAAGTATATGTCATAACACCT
>JAZNLY010000135.1:0-17490 GCA_045579305.1 Candidatus Fimenecus sp.
TAAATTCTCTGCCGATCTCCTCGATAAGGGGAATGTCCATCTGGTGGTTAAGAAAGCTGTCCACCTTCAGCACGTTGCCGGACTTGACGATGCCGTCTTTTACGATTCTCTGCTCTAAAAAGTTCATATTCTTTCCTCCGGATTACTTGACAATATCTCTTGCTACGTGGACGCCGCTGGCAGAGGCGTGGGAGAGGGAGTGGGTAATGCCACTGCCGTCGCCGATGATGTAAAGTCCGGGATAGCAGGTTTCCAGCTGCTTGTTGACCTGCACTTCCATATTGTAGAACTTGACCTCCACACCGTAAAGGAGGGTGTCGTCGTTGGCGGTGCCGGGGGCGACTTTATCCAAAGCGTAAATCATTTCAATAATGCCGTCCAGGATCCGCTTGGGCAGCACCAGAGAAAGGTCGCCGGGGGTGGCGTTGAGGGTGGGGACGATAAAGGCCTCGTTCATACGGCTTTCGGTGGAGCGGCGGCCCCGGATCAAATCGCCGAACCGCTGGACGATGACACCGCCGCCCAGCATATTGCTCAGGCGGGCGATGGACTCGCCGTAGCCGTTGGAGTCTTTGAAGGGCTCGGAGAAATGCTTGGCCACCAGAAGGGCAAAGTTGGTGTTGCCGGTCTGGAGGGCGGGGTCCTCATAGCTGTGGCCGTTGACGGTGATGATGCCGTTGGTATTCTCGTTTACCACCGCGCCCTTGGGATTCATGCAGAAGGTACGGACCTTGTCACCATACTGCTCGGTGCGGTAGACGATCTTGCTTTCGTACAATTCATCCGTCAGGTGGGCAAACACCGTCGCCGGCAGCTCCACCCGCACGCCGATATCCACACGGCTGGACTCGGTGGGGATCTCCAGTTCCTTACAGACCTGCTCCATCCACTTGCTGCCGCTTCTGCCCACAGAGATGACGCATTTTTCACATTCGTAAGTGCCGTCTTTGGTGCTTATCTCATAGCCACCCTCCAGAACCTGAACCGATTCCACCGGGGTATCAAAGAAGAACTGCACCTTATCCTGCAGGTAGGCGTAGATATTTTCCAGCACCACATAGTTGATATCGGTACCCAAATGCCGCACGGAAGCGTCCAGCAAATGCAGATCATGCTGGATGCACACCGTCTTAAACCGGGTGCCGGCGGTGGAGTAAAGCTTGGTGCCTTCGCCGCCGAATTTCATATTGATGTCGTCCACATAATGCATCAGCTCCAAGGCCTGCTTCTTGCCGATGTACTCATACAGTGTGCCGCCAAAATCGTTGGTGATGTTGTACTTGCCATCAGAAAAAGCGCCGGCACCGCCGAAGCCGCTCATAATGGAGCAGCTTTTGCAGCCGATACAGGTTTTGATCTTATCTCCGTCAATGGGACAGCGGCGCTTATGCAGGGCATGACCGGCCTCAAAAACCGCCACCTTCATTTCCGGTTTTTTTTGCATCAGCTCATAGGCGGCAAAGATACCGCCTGGACCTGCGCCGATAATAATTACATCATAATTTTTACTCATAATAATTCGACCTCTTTATCTGTCTTCTCTGAAATATGATAATCCAAGTGAAGCGGGTGGCTGATTTTCCTTTTTATTTGTAATGCTTGTTATAATCAAAACAACAATAGTAATTATATAAGGTAACATTTTAAGTATTTCTCTTTCAGAAGAAGTTATGTTACCGAAAACAAATGCTGCAATATATAGTGCACCAAAAATATATGAGCCTATAATTGAAATATTAGGTTTCCATAAAGTGAAAATAACAAGTGCGATTGCAAGCCAACCAAAAGCTTCGATTGTAGATGCTGTTTCCCAGCTACCCTTAACATAGTCCATAATATAGAATACGCCACCAAAGCCTGCAATACCACTACCGATTATAATAGCAACATATTTATATTTTGTAACATTTACACCCATAGCATCAGCAGTTGCCGCACTTTCACCGATTGCACGAAGGTTAAGACCAACTCTTGTGCGATTGAAAATAAATGTTGTAATTAAAGCGATGGCAATTGCTAAATAAACATAAATACCGTGACCGAATAACACCTTGACTATACCGTCTGAATTTTCAGCAAAAGGTAAGCATTTTGCAATTATTTTACCTGCAGTTGAAAAACCGCTTCTGTCAACATAAGAATGCATTAAAAATTGTGTCAAGCCATTACCGAAAATTGTAATTGCAAGACCTGTAATATTCTGATTACAACGGAATGTAATAGTCATTACAGCGTAAATTAAGCCTGTCAGCATTGCAAAAAGAAATGCACCGAGCATTGATATTAAAACAAGTACAATCCAGGATGCGTTTTCTGCTGATTCAAGGCCCTGTAAATAAAGGCTTACAAAAAGGCAACCACCAACAGTACCTGTACACATAATGCCGGGGATACCGAGATTCAAGTGACCTGCTTTTTCAGTAATTGTTTCACCAACACAACCAAAAAGAAGAACTGTGCCTATCGCAATAGCACTCATTAAGAATGTAATAATCATTTCTCAATATCCTCCTTTTCTTTTTTTCTGAATACAAGCTTGTAGTTAATGAAAAATGAACAAACAATTACTATAAAATAAATAATACCGACGACTATATTTGAAATAGCATCATTTGTAAACATAAATGTCTTTCTTACATCCATCATTCCCTTAGAAATAAATGTAATGAAAAAGCTTGTAAGAACAATGATTAACGGATTAAAAGCTGCAAGCCATGTTGCCATAATACCTGTAAAACCCATATTATTAGCTGAAGCAGTGCTTACTGTATGGTTAATTGAACCGGCTAAAATAAAGCCCACAAGACCTGCAATCGCACCTGACAAAATCATTGTGCGGATAATTATCTTATTAACCTTGATACCTACATATTTTGCAGTATTGATGCTTTCACCAACAACAGAAATTTCATATCCGTGTTTTGAATATTTGAGATATATGTACATTAATACTGTAATCAGTGTAAACAAAATAATTGGTAATAAATATTTATTTCCGATTTCAGGAACATTACCATAAGAAATTGGTGCTAAAACACCTGAACCTGTTTTTACCCATATTGTAATGAAAAATGAAACAAGACCCTGTGCAATATAGTTCATCATAAGTGTGAAAAGTGACTCGTTTGTGTTGAATTTCGCTTTAAAAATCGCAGGAATAACAGCCCACAAAGCACCACTCAGTACACTTGCCAAAAGCATAATTGGAATAATTATTGAATCAGCAACCTTACCACCAAGGTAGAACATACAAGCAATTGCTGAAAGACAACCCACAAGGATTTGTCCGTTACCGCCCAAATTCCAGAATTTCATCTTAAAAGCAGGAAGTAATGCGATTGATATACCTAAAAGAAGTGATGTGTCCTGTAACAAAAGCCACAATTTTCGTTCACTGCCGAAAGCACCGTTGAACAACGCTTCAAAAAAGTCGAATAAGCCCTTGTCTGAAAACAATGTACAGATTACACCGCATAAAAGTAAACCCACTACAATTGCTACAAGATAAATAATGATAATTTTCTGAACTGAAATATTATCTCGTTTTACAATACGAACAAAAGGTTCTTTTAAATTATTTGTACTTTTTTTCATTGTGTTACCTCATTTTTATTGGCTTTTACCATTAAAGAACCAATTTCATCTTTCGTAGCAGTTCTTGCATCAACAATACCGGAAATTTTACCACCGCTTAAAACCAATATTCTGTCACTTAATGCCATCAATACATCCAAATCCTCACCGACAAAAATTACTGAAACACCTTTTTGCTTCTGTTCATTCAGGAGATTATATATTGTGTATGATGAGTTAATATCAAGGCCACGAACAGGATAAGCTGTCATCAGAACAGCAGGGGAAGCGGCAATTTCACGACCAACGAGTACCTTCTGGACATTACCACCCGATAACTTTCTCACCGCAGTTCTTGAATCAGGGGTATTAACCTCTAATTCATTGATAATTCTGTCAGCAAGGTCTGATGGTTGCTTTCTGTCAAGGAACATTGACTTTCCTTTTCTGTAACTACGAAGCATCATATTGTCAATAATATTCATATTTCCCACAAGACCCATACCAAGTCTGTCTTCAGGGACAAATGATAAACGGATTCCAAGCTCACGGATTTCTCTCGGGGTTTTATCCTTTAAATCAACAACCTCGTCTTTCTTGAAAATAATTTTCTCACTGTTAACAAGATTTATAATTTCTTTTTTAGACAATTTACCAAAGTCAATATCGTTTCCATTTTCATCCTTGAATGCATTTTCCTTTGCAAGCTCCATAACACGCTTATATGTTTTATGGTAGAAGGAAACAGGCTTGTCTTTTTTAGGATGGTAATATGTCAATGTGCCTGACTGATAATTGTTAAGTCCTGCAATAGCTTCAAGCAATTCCTTCTGACCGCTACCTGCAATACCTGCAACACCAAGAATTTCACCGCTATAAGCGTTGAAGGAAATGTCGTCAACTACCTTGTAGCCGTCAGAATTAACAACTGTCAAGCCTTTAACAGCAAGTCTGAGCTTAGTGTCAACAACATCTGTACGATTAATGTTAAGCTCAATTTTCTTACCCACCATCATTTCAGTAAGCTCTTTTTCAGATGTTTCTGATGTGTTTACAGTAGCAATGTGCTCACCTTTACGTAAAACGGAAACTCTGTCAGAAATTTCCATAACCTCATTGAGCTTGTGAGTAATAATGATAATTGATTTGCCATCATCCCTCATGGCACTCAATACTTTAAATAAGCTTCTGATTTCCTGTGGAGTTAAAACTGCTGTAGGCTCGTCAAGAATAAGAATATCAGCACCTCTGTATAAAACCTTTAAAATTTCAACAGTCTGTTTTTCAGAAACTGACATTTCATAAATTTTCTTATCGAGATTTATATTGAATCCGTATTTTTTAGCCATTTCGTTAATACGGTTTTTTACTTCTTTAAGATTAAATTTTTCGTTTTCAATACCTAATGCAACATTTTGTGCTGCAGTAAAAATATCAATCAACTTAAAGTGTTGATGAATCATACCGATTTTATGCTCAAAAGCATCACGAGGGGAGCGAATAACAACTTCTTCCCCATTAATTAAAATTTTACCGGAATCAGGATAATAAATACCGGCAACCATATTCATAAGGGTTGTCTTACCACAACCGTTTTCACCGAGAATAGAAAGGATTTCGCCTTTATACACATCTAAACTGACATTGTTGTTAGCTATAACCTTAGTACCAAATTTTTTTGTAATATTTTTTAATTGTAAAATAACAGTTTTATCCATAGGAACTCCTTAAATAACAAAGGATTTTTTGTCTTAATCAACCGAGAAAGGCGAAGTAATAAGCTCCGCCTTTCCCAAATATTAAATCAGAATAACTTAAAATAATTATTCAGTAACAGCTGTAATACCGTCAATGATAATGTTGAAGTATGGAGCTGAACGCTTAGCACTTTCGTTGAAGAATGTAACACCGTTAACTGTTTCAACAACTTCTGTATCAGGTGTGAAATTAGCATCTGTATCAACGTCAGCTAAATATGTTGTCAATGGCTTACCTTCAACTGTAAATGTAGCACAGTCAAAAATCTTGAGTGAACCATCTTTAATCTTTGCAGTTACTTCGTCAAGCTTTTCCTGTGTACCCTTTGCTGCAGCAGCGCCGATAGCTGTCAACTCAACAGAGCCTGTTTCAAGAGTACCTGTCCAGTCAGTATCAATTGCCTTGTCGTTCATAACGCAATCAATAATGTATTCGAAATATGGAGCCCAGTTAATTCTTGAAGCAATAACAAATGTGTTTGGACACTGTGCTTCAGTTGAACCGTTGTAAGAAACATTAGGAATGTTCTTTTCTTCACAAGCTGTAGGAGCACCCATTGAGTCAGCGTGCTGAGAAATTAACTTACAACCATTGTCGATAAGAGCAAGAGCTGTTGTCTTTTCAGCAGCTTCGTCGTACCAAGAGTTTGTATAACGAACTTCCATAGTTGCGTTTTCTACAACAGATTTTGCACCAAGATAGAATGATGTGTAACCTGAAATAACTTCTGCATATGGATGAGCGCCAACATAACCGATTTTTGCATTTTCATCAGAAACCTTGCCGTTTTCGTCACCATAGAGTTCAACAAGCTTCATACCTGCTGCAACACCTGCAAGGAAACGACCTTCGTAAATGTTAGCAAAAGCATTGTGGAAGTTAGGAAGTTTTTCTGTATGAGCCATTGTACCTGTAGCGTGACAGAATTCAACCTCAGGGAATTCCTTTGCAGCCTGAATCATATAGCTTTCATGACCGAATGAGTCAGCAAAGATAAGGTCACAAGTTTCTGCCAAGTCAGCAGCCTGGTCATAACAAACTGTGTCTTCATCAATGTCTGTAACGATTGTGTAATCGTCAGCAGTAAGACCCTTGTTTGCACAAGCTTCCTTGAAAGCGTCGATGAAGTTCTTGTCATAAGTTGAAGCATCACCGTGTAAGCAAATAAGTGCTACCTTGATTTTGTCTTCTGCAGGTTCTTTGCCTTCGTTTCCGCCACAAGCAGCAAAAGTTGCTGTAATCATAACGAGTGCAAGAAGAACTGCAATGATTTTTTTGAAATTTTTCATTACAAATTTCTCTCCTTTTCTTTTTTGTAATATTTAACAGCTTTTCGCTGTAATTACCTATTTTCTGAAAACTATTTTACCTGAAATGTGGTTCATTTCCTCAACTATAGCCATAGACTCAACCCGAATTCCTTGTTTACGGAGTTTATCGCCACCACCCTGATATCCTTTTTCTATAGCAATAGCACAACCGGCAAGCTTTGCACCTGATTGATTAACGATATCAATAAGACCATTAAGAGCGTTTCCTTTTGCAAGGAAATCGTCAACAATGAGAACAGTGTCATCTTCATTTATAAAATCTTTTGAAAGAATAATGTCATATGTACACTGGTGAGTGAATGATTCAACCTTACTTGTATAAACATCACCCTTGATATTCAATGTTTTGCTTTTTTTTGCGAACAGGAGTGGACAGTTAAAGTGTCTTGCTATCATACAGCCCACACCAATTCCTGATGCTTCAATAGTAAGTACTTTTGTAATGTTTGAATCATTGAATAAGTTCTTGACTTCTTTTCCGATTTCATCCATAAGGCTGACGTCTATTTGATGATTCAAAAAACTATCAACTTTCAATACATTTCCTGAAAAAACTTTTCCGTCTTTTATAATTCTTTCTTCTAATAATTGCATAACTATGTCCTCTTTGCGCATTTATAATATTATTATAAATTAAATTGTCGAAAAAAACAATATTTTTTATTTTTGCAAATCGTGGAATTATTCAATGATTATTTGTTAAAAATAGATAAAAAGAAAGTCAATAAAAGACTAAACAGAGAATGAGGAGTATAACATGAAAAAATTTTTATCAATTTTTTTATCAATCTGTATTTTGTGTAGTTTATTTGTAGGTTGTAACAGAGAAAATAACAACAGTAATACAGGTCAGAAAGTAAACACAATAAGATTTTTGAATTTCAAGCCTGAAATAGCTAATGTATATGATGAAATATCGAAAGCATATGAAAGGGAAACAGGTGTAAGGCTTGTTGTAGAGACGGCTGCAAGTGGTAATTATGAACAGACACTGACTGCAAAAATGGGAACAAATGAAGCACCGACACTTTTTCAGATAAACGGACCTAAAGGTTATGCAAACTGGAAGGATTATTGTGCTGATTTATCTGATACGCAATTATATAATCATTTGACCGACAAAAACCTTGCTGTTACTGTTGATGGAAAGGTTTATGGAATACCTTATGTTGTAGAAGGTTATGGAATAATCTATAACAAGGAAATTACAGATAAGTATTTTGCTCTTGACGGAAGAAAAACTGAATATAAGTCAATGGATGAAGTAAAGAGCTTTTCTGCATTAAAGGAAATTGTTGAAGATATGCAGAAGAATGCAGAAAAATTGGGTATAAAAGGTGTTTTTGCATCAACATCTTTAAAAACAGGTGAAGATTGGCGATGGCATACCCATTTGGCAAACATTCCCGTTTATTACGAATTTGATTACAATAATGTTGATTTGTCAAGTGAAGAAACAAGTAAAATTGACTTTAAGTATTCTGAAAACTTTAAAAAGATATTTGACTTGTATATAAATAACTCCACAACTAATAAAAAGGTTCTTGGTTCCAAAATCGTTGATGAATCAATGGCAGAATTTGCTCTTGGTCAATGTGCTATGGTACAGAATGGTAACTGGGCATGGGGTCAAATTAAAAATATTAAAGGAAATGTAGTAAAAGCTGAAAATATAAAGTATTTACCAATTTATATGGGATTTGAAGGTGAAGAAAATCAAGGTTTATGTATAGGTACTGAAAACTTTTTTGCTATAAATTCTAAAGCAAGTAAAGAGGAACAAAAAGCAACGGAAGACTTTATTTATTGGCTTTTTTCAAGTGAAACCGGCAAATCGTTTGTAATCAATGAATTGGAACTAATTGCTCCGTTCGACACATTTAATAAAAACGAGGTTCCTGAAGACCCACTTGCACAAGAAGTAATGAGATGGATGAATTCAGAAAATATAGAGACAATTCCGTGGAATTTCACCGTGTTTCCAAGCCAGACCTTCAAAAATGATTTTGGTGCAGCTCTTTTACAATACGCTCAAGGCACAAAGCAATGGAGTGATGTGAAAAACATTTTTGTAAACAGATGGAAAAGCGAAAGTCAATAATTGAAAAAGTTGTTTTATGAATAATGATAAAGGATGGATAAGCTTTGGAAAAGAATATAAAAAAATATTTCCCGATATTTGTTCTGCCGACCTTAATTTCCTTTACAGTTGTATTTCTTATTCCATTCATTTTAGGCATTTATCTGTCCTTTACAAAATTCACAACTGTAGAAAGCGCTGAATGGGTAGGTTTTGAGAATTATATAAAAGCGTTCACACAGGATGAAAATTTCCTGAATGCATTTTGGTTTACAATTAAATTCACTGTTGTGTCAGTTATAACTATAAATGTTTTTGCATTTTCTCTTGCCTTAATATTAACCAAGGCACTAAAAGGAACATCATTTTTCAGAACAGTATTTTTTATGCCGAATCTTATAGGCGGTATTGTTCTCGGTTATATTTGGAATTTGTTAATCAATGCTGCTTTAGGTATCTTTGGATTGGATATAACTTATGACGCAAAATATGGTTTTTGGGGATTGGTTATACTTTTAAACTGGCAATTAATCGGATACATGATGGTTATTTATATAGCAGGTTTACAGAACATTCCAAAGGAATTGAATGAGGCGGCAATGATAGATGGCGCATCATCATTTTCAATATTGAGAAATATAACTATACCAATGGTTATGCCATCTGTGACGATATGTTTATTTCTGACGTTGACAAATTCATTCAAATTATTTGACCAAAATCTTGCTTTGACCGGTGGTGCTCCGGGAAGAGAAACTTCAATGTTGGCACTTGACATTTATAACACGTTTTATGGGCGAGTTGGTTGGCAGGGCGTTGGACAAGCAAAAGCTGTTGTATTTTTTATGATTACAGCTATTATCGCATTTGTTCAACTTAAAATAACAGGAAGAAAAGAGGTCGAGCACTGATGAAAGTACGAAAAAAAATATCTGATGCCGTATCATTTTTGTTTCTTCTTTTGTTATCTTTGTTATTTTTATTACCTATATTTCTTGTTATTGTTAACTCTTTCAAATCAAGATTTAATATAGTAAGTAGTCCGTTCCAATTTCCTGACGAGGAGACTTTTGTAGGACTCGAAAATTATCTCAATGGCATTCAGTCATCAGGAATTATCGGAGCTTTTTTCAGGACATTATTTATTACTCTGTTTTCTGTTCTTGCAATTGTCATTTTTACATCAATGACAGCGTGGTATATAACAAGAGTCAGCACAAAATTTAATAAGGTAATATATTATCTCTTTATTTCCAGTATGATAGTGCCATTTCAGATGGTTATGTTTACAATGACAGCAATAAGTATCAAGCTAGGATTAAATAGTCCGTTAGGAATAATACCGGTATATCTTGGTTTTGGCTCAGGACTATCGGTTTTTATGTTCAGCGGATTTGTAAAGGGGTTACCTCGTGAGATTGAAGAAGCAGCAATGATTGATGGTTGTAGTCCGTTAAAAACTTTTTTCTATGTTGTTTTTCCAGTTCTTAAACCTATTGTAATTACCGTTTCAATTTTAAATGCAATGTGGATATGGAATGATTTCTTGTTACCATATCTATTATTAGGTTCTAACAACAAAACTCTGTCAGTTGCCATACAGTTAACTATGCAAGGTGCTTATGGTTCAATAGATTGGGGTGGCTTTATGGCAATGTTGGTGTTGGCAATAATACCAATTATAATTTTCTATCTGTTGTGTCAGAAATATATAATAAAAGGCGTTATTGATGGCGCTGTGAAAGGATAAGGTTGTTATAATGGCATCTATTAATTTAAAAAACATAAAAAAAACTTATGAAGATGGTGTGACAGTAATTGACAACCTAAATTTAGATATAAACGATAAGGAATTTATAATACTTGTAGGACCGTCAGGGTGTGGAAAATCAACTACGCTCAGGATGATTGCCGGTTTAGAAGAAATCACTTCCGGTGATTTGTATATTGGCGAAAAAAGAGTCAATAATATTTCACCGAAGGACAGAGACATTGCAATGGTTTTTCAAAGCTATGCTTTGTATCCTCATATGAGTGTATATAAAAATATGGCATTTGGTTTAAGGAATAGAAAAGTTCCTAAGGATGAAATAGATAAAAAAGTCAAAGCAGCGGCTAAAATGCTTGATATTGAGGAATATCTACACAGAAAACCTCGAGCATTGTCAGGTGGACAACGTCAGCGTGTTGCCTTAGGTCGTGCAATGGTGCGTGAGCCTTCTGTTTTTTTACTTGATGAACCACTATCAAATCTCGATGCAAAGCTTCGTACTGAAATGAGAAACAGAATTTCAATGCTTCATAAAGAACTTGAAACAACATTTGTATATGTAACTCATGACCAGACCGAGGCAATGACAATGGCGGATAGAATCGTTGTAATGAAAGATGGTGTAATCCAGCAGTTTGACACACCAAAGATGTTGTACAATCATCCCAAAAATCTGTTTGTTGCAGGGTTTATCGGCTCACCACAGATGAATTTTATTTCATGTATAATCAAAAAAAAGAATAATAAGTATGTTGCTGATACAATGAATTACAGTATAAATTTACCTGAAAGAATGAGTGATTATCTTCTGATGTATGAAAATAAAGAGGTTATTCTTGGAATCAGACCGGAAGATATGTCAATAGCACAGAAAACAGATGAAGAAAATGTAATTGAACTCTATGTTACTATTGTTGAAATGACAGGTGCGGATTATTTTTTATATGGTGAAATTAATGGGAACAAATTAATTGCTAATGTTTCTTCCAATATGATTATAAAAAGTGATAAAAAATATAAATTGAAAATTGATATTGACAGAATCCATATCTTTGATAAAATCAATGAAAGACTTATATGTGATTGACATTTAAAGTAAAAAAATATATATTTCTTATCAGGTGATTTTTATGAGGTCAAGCGGAGTTTTAATGCATATATCTTCATTACCGGGTGAAACAGGAATTGGCACATTAGGTAAAGAAGCATATAGATTTGTTGATTTTTTGAAAAATAGTGGACAGACATATTGGCAGGTTTTACCTCTTTGTCCTACAAGTTATGGTGATTCACCATACCAATCTTTTTCAACTTTTGCAGGAAATCCTTTTTTTATTGATTTTGATTTGTTATGTGAACAAAAGTTGTTGAATAAGTCCGATTATAAGAAGATTAACTGGGGCAAAAATCCTGAAAAAGTTGATTATAATAAAGTTTCTGCAAATAAATTAAAAGTTTTAAAAACAGCATATAAAAAATTTATCCCAAACAAAAAATATGAAAAGTTTTGCAATGATAATTCTTTTTGGCTTGACGATTTTGCCCTATATATGGCTTTGAAGGATTGTTTCAATGGTATACCTTGGTACGAGTGGAATAAAGACATCGTTTTAAGAAAAAAAGATGCTATAGAAGGAGCAAATAAACGATTATGTAATGAAATATCCTTTTACAAAACAGTTCAATATTTCTTTTTTGAACAATGGAACAATATAAAGGATTATGCAAATCAAAATGGTATTAAAATCATTGGTGATATCCCAATTTACGTAGCAGGAGACAGTGCTGATGTTTGGGCTAATCCAAAGCAATTTTTACTTGATGATGATTGTAATCCTATTGAGGTAGCCGGTTGTCCTCCGGATGCTTTTTCCAATGAAGGTCAGTTATGGGGAAATCCTTTGTATAATTGGGAATATATGAAAAAAGACGGATATTCATGGTGGAAAAACCGAATTGAGCATCTTTGTATTATGTGTGATGTTATACGTATTGACCATTTCAGAGGCTTTGAATCTTACTACTGTATTCCTGCCGGTTCTAAAACTGCAAAAATCGGTGAGTGGAGAAAAGGCCCCGGAATCGAATTTTTCCGTGAGATTGAACGTGATTTAGGAAAAAAAGAAATAATTGCGGAAGATTTAGGCTTTTTGACACCTGCTGTAACAAAGATGCTTAAACAAAGTAAATATCCGGGAATGAAAGTACTTCAGTTTGCATTTGATACAGATGAAGAAAATGATTATCTTCTCCATAATTTCACAAAAAATTCAGTTGCATATACAGGTACACATGATAATGATACAGTAATTGGTTTTATGACGAAGACTGCACCTCTTAAAACCCGCAAAAGAGCAAGAGAATATCTTCGGTTATCAAGAAGAGAAGGTTATAACTGGGGATTTATTAAAGCAGTTTTATCGAGTAATTCTGACACTGCAATAGTTACAATGCAAGATATTTTGGGACTTGGTAATGAAGCACGAATGAATTATCCATCGACTATTAAAGGTAATTGGCAATGGCGTGCAAATTCTGATTATATAACTGATGATTTATCAGAAAAATTAAGATATTATACAAGCCTTTATCAAAGAATTCCTAAAAAGAAAAGAGTAAAATAAATGTTACAAATAGTTAATGATGCAATTAAATTTGCAAAAAATAAATATTTTAAAGATATAAAAGAACTTAATTCAAATGAGCTTCACGAAGTTGTTTCATCCGCCGTAATGTCATATATTGCTAACGATTGGAAAAACAGTAAAGATAAACGAATTAAAAACAGAACAGCATTCTACTTATCAGCTGAATTTCTTGTTGGACGCGCAATTTATAATAATCTTGTATCTAAAGGCTTATATGATGATATTGAGAAAGAACTCAATGAATATGGTGTATCATTAAAAGCTCTTGAGGATGTTGAAGATGCTGCGCTTGGTAATGGTGGTTTAGGTCGTCTTGCTGCTTGTTTTCTTGACAGTGCAGCAACACTTGATATACCTCTTGACGGATATGGTATACGTTATAAATATGGTTTGTTTAAACAGGATATTGTAGATGGGTTTCAGACTGAAACTGCAGATGACTGGACAAAATACGGTGACCCATGGTCTGTGAGATGTGAAAGTGATACTGTAACAGTCGATTTTAAAGATATGTCTGTTAAAGCCGTGCCTTATGATATGCCGATTATTGGTTATGGTACAAATAATATCGGTACATTAAGACTCTGGCAAAGTGAATCGCTTGTTCCGTTTGATTTTGATTTGTTTAATGCACAAAAATACGATAAATCTGTTGCATTAAAAAACAGAGCAGAAGATATTTCTCGTGTTCTTTATCCAAACGACGACAACAATGAAGGAAAAAAGTTAAGACTTAAACAGCAGTATTTTTTCTCAAGTGCATCATTACAGGATATTATCAGAAAATATAAGACTATTCATGACAATGATTTCACAAAGTTTGCAGATTATATTACAATACAGCTTAATGATACACATCCTGTAATTTCAATTCCTGAGCTTATCAGACTTTTAACAGTTTATGAAAATATAAAGTTTGAAGATGCAGTTGAGATTTGTAAAAATGTATTTAATTATACAAACCATACAATTATGCAGGAAGCACTTGAAAAATGGGATTTAAAACTTATTCGGGATACAATTCCACAGGTGCTTGATATTATCAAGAAACTTGATAAAATGCTTAAATCAGAGCTTAAAAAAGCAAATATTGATAAAGAAAAAGCATCAAGAATGCAGATTATTCAAGATAAAAGAGTACACATGGCTTATCTTGCAATTTTCTGTTCAAGATATATTAATGGAGTTGCAAGAATTCATACTGAAATTCTAAAAACAGATGTTTTGAAAGACTGGTATGAATTGTATCCTGAAAAGTTCCAGAATAAGACCAATGGTATTACTCAAAGAAGATGGTTGTTGCTTTGCAATAAAGAATTATCTTCACTTGTTACTGAACTTTTAGGTAGTGACGAGTGGGTTACTGACCTTGATAAACTCAGAGAACTGGAAAAATATGCCGATAATGAAGATGTTATTAACAGGTTTATAGCAATCAAAGAATCCAAGAAAAAGCAATTGGTAGATTATATAAAAGTTCATGATGGTGTGGAAGTTGATACAAATTCAATTTTTGATATTCAGATTAAACGACTTCACGAATATAAACGTCAGTTACTTAATGCACTTGCGATTCTTGAACTTTACTTTGAAATCAAAGAGGGTACATTAAAGGACTTTGTACCAACAACATTTATCTTTGGCGCAAAATCTGCTCCAGGATATGCTCGTGCAAAGGGTATAATCAAGCTTATCAATGAAATTGCCAATCTTATCGAAAAAGATAAGGAAGTATCAAAATATATAAAAGTTGTTTTTGTTAAGAATTATAATGTTTCTTATGCTGAAAAACTTGTTGCTGCAGCAGAAGTCAGTGAACAGATTTCAACTGCAGGTACAGAGGCTTCTGGTACAGGCAACATGAAACTTATGCTTAACGGTGCAGTCACCCTTGGAACTTTTGACGGTGCAAATATCGAAATCGTCGAAGAAGCAGGGGAAGAAAACAACTATATATTTGGTGCAAGAGTAGAAGATATTGAGGAAATTAATAAAACCTATTCTTCGAAAGAAATATATGAAAATGATGAAGATATAAAGCGTGTTCTCGATGCCCTTGTTGATGGTACACTTAAAGATGGAAGAACAAAGATTTTTAAGGAACTTTATGATTCACTTCTTAAAGGTGCATCATGGCATAAGCCTGACCATTACTACCTTCTTCTTGATTTTAATGATTATGTTGATGCCAAGAAACGAGTAAACTCCGACTATAAGAATAAAAAAGAATTCTATAAAAAGTGTTGGCTCAATATGTGTAATGCAGGTAAATTCTCATCAGACAGAACAATTAAAGAATATGCTAAAGAAATTTGGCATGTATAAGAAATTAAGGACTCCTTTGAGTCCTTTTTCTTGCATATTTGTATGTTTCAATATATAATATCTTCGGTGATAGTTTTGGATATAAGAATATTAAAACAGTATTTAAATCAAAAACTTAATATCACAATTTTTGATGAACTCGATTCTACTAACAATTATTTGAAGAAATTAGGTTCACAAGGTGAAATAGAAAATCAACTCGTTATAGCTTTGAGTCAGACAGGTGGCAGGGGAAGAATGGGTCGTTCTTTTTATTCGCCAAATGGTACAGGTATCTATTTTTCTCTACTTTTACACCCTGATTATACTGTCGAAAAATCACTTTTATTGACTGTTATGGCTGCTGTTTCTGTTGCTGAAACAGTAATGAAATATAACGAGAATGATGTAAAAATCAAGTGGGTTAACGATGTTTATATTGATGGTAAAAAAGTATGTGGTATTTTGACTGAGGGTTCAATAAATGCTATAAAAAAACTTGATTATGCAGTAGTCGGTATAGGAATAAATGTAATTGCACCTGAAAATGGTTTTCCTGAAGATATAAAGACAAGTGCAACTGCAATTTTCCCGGGAAAAACACAAGAATATATTAAGGAAAAAATTGTTGCTGAAGTAGTAAACAGCTTTTTTAAGATGTGCAACGGAATTGATACTGATTTTATTAAGAGATATAAAGAATACTCATATCTTACAGGTAAAGAAATCAATATTATTCAAGGTGATAATACAAGGTCAGCAACCGTATTTGACATTACTGATGATTGTCATTTACTTGTTAAGAATAAGAATGGTGAAATCGAGGAGATTTCGTCAGGCGATGTTAGTGTGAGGTTAAAATGAGAAGAAAAAGACTAATTGTAACATTAACATTGTCATCATTATTCTGTACTTTGATTTGCGTAGGGTCATTTATCAGAATTCCAATGCCTAATATAATGCCGATAACATTACAAACTTTATTCGTTTTACTTACAGGACTTGTATTACCAGTTAAATCATCTACTCTTACAATTATTACATATATTGTACTTGGTTTAATTGGACTACCTGTTTTTTCAGGTGGCGGGGGACTTGGGTATGTTTTAATGCCTAATTTCGGCTTTATAATCGGTTTTTTTATTGCCACAATAATAATTGGAATTATCACACAAAAACTTAATAATCACAAATTAAGGCAATATATTATCATTTCTCTACTTGGTACTGCTGTAATTTATACAATCGGCATTCTGTATTTTGCATTTATAACAAATGTCCGCAATAAAGGTGACTATTCTGCAATATGGTACATTCAGACGGTATTTCTACCATTTCTACCAAAAGAAATAATCTGCATTATTATAGCATCAATTTCAGCATACAAAATAAGACCATATATAAAAAAAATCCCACAAAGGGAGTGTAAATTAGGGATTTTGTAAAAAACAAAAACCGACATTCTCTTTGAGTGGCACGAAATAAAAAAGGCTACACAAGATTAAGTTTCTGTGTAGTCTTTTTTGCAATGAATATAGATTTTCATATGATTATGATACCAATATTTTCAATCAATAAAGTTTATATCTTTTTACAAAAATCGGTTTATAGGGTGTTTTTCTCTGGTTGAAGTTTTAACTTCCAATTTGAATATTTTTCGTCGTATTCATATAATACAACATCAAACTGGTCATCATCGTGAACAATATCTGAAAGGCGTGGAATATACCCATATCCATTTTTACCAAATTCCGATATATGAATGCTTCCTTTATACACCATTCCAAATAAATTAAACTCTACCAGTGCAAATTGATTTAAAACATCATACACAGTTGCTTTAGCCGTATCACCTATCTGTGCATCACGCCTAATCGCTCTATCAGTTCGTAATCCTATGGACAATGCGCCGTGCAACGCGTAGTGTACACAAAGTCGCCATTCTTCCGAAAAAATAACCGAGGAGTCTCCTTTATGTTGCCAATGATATGTTTGTGATGCTGGTAGTAAATTACCCAGAAATCC
>JAZNLY010000136.1:0-9150 GCA_045579305.1 Candidatus Fimenecus sp.
GTTCTTGGTCCTCGTGGTCTTATGCCAAGCCCTAAAGCAGGTACAGTTACACCTGACGTTGCTAAGGCTGTTACAGAAGCTAAGGCAGGTAAGATTGAATATCGTCTTGATAAGACAAACATCATTCACTGCCCAATCGGTAAGGTTTCTTTTGGTCCTGAAAAGCTTAAGGAAAACCTTGATACACTTATGGATGCTATCGTTAAGGCTAAGCCGGCTGCTGCAAAAGGTCAGTACATTAAGTCTGTTGCAGTTGCTTCAACAATGGGTCCTGGCGTTAAGATTAATCCAAACAAGTTCACAGCAACTTCTGATGCTGAATAATTGAACAATAAATAATGCTTGACAAACCCGATAGGGTGTGTTAATATAATAAAGCTTGCCAAAGACAGTAGGTGCATTTATGCATAAAGTTTTATCTGCCTACCGAGGATATTAGCATTTAATTAAAATGTTTCTATGCCTTTTCTGTCTTTGCAGAAGAGGCATTTTTTCTCCTTGCAAGCGCATTTAAAAATCAAATAGGAGGTGAATCGTTTGCCAAGCGAGAAGGTTTTAGAATTAAAGAAACAGCAGGTGGCTGTTCTTAAGGAAAGACTTGATGCTTCAATCGCAGGTGTTGTAGTTGACTACAAAGGTATCAGCGTTGAAGATGATACAAAACTCCGTAAAGAGCTCCGTGAAGCAGGTGTTGAATACACAGTTGTAAAGAACACTATTCTCGGTCGTGCCATCGACGGAACAAGCCTTGCTGATATGGGTAGTGCACTTGAAGGTACTACAGCTATCGCTACAAGTAAGGATGACTATGTTGCAGCTGCAAGAATTCTTGGAAAGTATGCTGATAAGAGCAACACATTTAATCTTAAGACAGGTTACCTTGATGGTGAAGTTATCAGTCTTGAAAAACTTGATGCTCTTGCAAAACTTCCTTCAAGAGAAGTATTGCTTGCTACAGTTCTCAGTGCGTTCAACGCACCTATCGCATCTTTTGCTCGTGCAGTACAGGCTATTGTTGACAAAGATGGTGAAGCAGCACCGGTTGCTGAATAATTAAAAAATAATCTATTAAAATAATTTAGTTTAAAAATTTGGAGGTAAATTACCATGGCATCAGAAAAAGTTATGGCTATCGTTGAAGAACTTAAAGTTCTTACAGTTCTTGAGCTTTCAGAGCTCGTTAAAGCAGTAGAAGAGGAATTTGGCGTATCTGCAGCAGCTGCAGTAGCAGTAGCAGCTCCAGTAGCTGGCGCAGCAGCAGCTGAAGAAAAGACAGAATTCGACGTTGAACTTACAGAAGTTGGCGCAGAAAAGATTAAGGTTATCAAGGCTGTTCGTGAAGTTACAGGTCTTGGCCTTGCTGAAGCTAAAGCTGTTGTTGACGGCGCACCTAAAGTACTTAAAGAAGCTGCTTCTAAGGAAGATGCAGAAAGCATCAAAGCTAAACTTGAAGAAGTTGGCGCAAAAGTTACTCTTAAATAATTTAAGAACAACTGATTTAATCCCATTTCCTAGTGAAGTGGGATTTTTTTATTAACATTTTGTTAATTTATATATTTTTTAACATTTTAATCTTGAAAAAAACATATGTTAATGGTATAATACACAAGAAAATAATATCAGGAGGTGCAAGAAATGGATTTTGCAGCTATTATGGAATATGTTGTTGCTATGCTTAGTGACACTGAAGTTATGGAAACAATCAATGGCTTCTTACGCATTATTGGTGAACTCATTGGAGGAATTTTCCAGTAATCTGAAATGAAAAGTGTAAAAAGGTGTGCCTGTCACACCTTTTTTTATGAGGTGAAATAAAAATGAAGAAGTATTTAACATTATTTGTTCTTGCAATTTGTGTTCTGTTGTTGGTCGTTGGTTGTACAAAGGATAATTCAGGAAATGACGAAGCAGATACAACACTTGATTTTAATATGAATAGTTGGAATGATGAAGTTCCTTCTGATTTTTCAGGAGATTTTCCAATGGATGAACAAGGGAATGTTATAGACCCGAACAATCCGAACAACACTGTTATTCCAGATAATCCAAATAATCCTAATATACCGAATGTTCCTAGTAATCCAAACACTCCAAATACTCCAGTAACTCCTACTACTCCAAGTGGAGGTGGTAACTCCGGCGGAAATAGTGGTTCAGGCAATAAAATACCAAGTAATCCATTCATAAGTGATGAGGATATTTCCAAACTTGAAAACAGTAACGCAGAAGTATATTATTCTGATAACCCAAACAATAAGTACATAGTTAAAGTTGTAAATAAGTATGGCTCTGACCCTGCAAATCTTATTGCTTTGGTTAAAGTTAATGCACAGTTCCCGAGCGGTATGGTGCTTGAATTCTCAGGTAAGAGAGATGCTAATGGTGAACTTGTTATGACATATAACGAGCTTAAGTATGTTTATAATATTGATGATAGTAAGAATAAACTTGTCAGAGCAGGTAAAAGTGGTGGTAATGATGGTGTTTCTGCTGTTGAAAGCAAAATTACATTTGCTTTGATGAAGGAATATTTTATTCCACAGTTACCAACCTTAAAGGCTACAAAGAGATACGACTAATATAATTACAGTAGATAGTACATGATATTATCTACTGTTTTTTATTGCATTAATATAATTTATATGGTAGTATTTACATATAACTGAATTGAAACGGAGGGATTTACTTGTCAAAGTATTCAGAGAGAGCAGTAGAACTTTTTAAAGAGGGGAAAAATTGTTCACAAGCAGTTTTTGTTGCATTTGCACCTGATTTGGGTGTGCCCGAGGATGTTGCGCTTTCAATATCGATAGGTCTTGGCGGTGGCGTAGGTAGAATGAGAGAAGTCTGCGGTGCTGTCAGTGGAAGTGCAATGGTTGTCGGACTTAAATATCCTGAATTTGATAAAATGCAGGTTTATGAGAAGGTAAGAGAAATCATAGATGAATTCAAGAAGACTAACCATTCAATTGTTTGTAAAGAGCTTCTTGGACTTTCTGCTCCCGAAAAATCAGCAAAACCTGAAGAAAGAACAAGTGAATATTACCAAAAAAGACCTTGTGTGCAGATAGTTGAGGATGCTGCAATAGCAGTCGAAAAAATACTGTTCAATTTGGGGGAATAATATGAGTGCATATGCATACATCGAAAAAGATGAAGTCATTATCGGTAATGACTATATAGAAAGACGGTTTTCAACAAAGGATAACCATCTCATTACAGTAGATATCGTAAATAAACGAATTGAAAACCAGAAAAAAATTGTTTTCAAGAGTTTTTCTGCTGAATTTATTATTGCATTCAGATTCAAGAAGTTTTTAGGATATATGACAGAGTTTTTATCTTCAAATAGCCTCGAATTAGATAATGTAAATGTCTTTAATAAACGCGTAGAGTTTACTTTTAAACAGTATTCTTATAATGGTGCAAAAATCAGGTTTATAGAGTGTATTGAAATTGAAGATGATACACCTTACATGCACAAATACATTGAGATTATGGTTACTCCTGAACAACAGCATTTGTTGACATTTGATTATATTGATTGTGAACATATTATAATCGATACCCCTGAACAAAAGTGGACAATAGGGGAAATAGAATCTGCATATTTGAGCAAATATCATAGTGCATTAGGTCAACCTGTATATGTAAACGGTTTGTTTATGGGTTCTGAATTCCCTATGGCAGAAAATAATCTTGAAAACAATACTATATATTCACGTTATTTCAGCGGTAAGAGATTTGACGAATTGTCACTTAACTGTGGACATACCTTCAGAACATGGAAAACTGTTGTCGGTTCTGCAAGAGGACTTGAACAACAGGTGATTCGTGAGGATTTCCTTACATATATACGTGATATTTCAAGAAAAATAAAGCCTCGTTTCCAGTATAATTCATGGTACGACCATATGCACGATATTACAAACGAGAATATTATAAGCTCATTTAAGGAAATTGAAGATAACCTTTCAAAAACAATGGTGCCACCACTTGATTCATATGTTGTTGATGATGGTTTTGTTGACTGGGATGCTGATTTCTGGGCGTTCAACTCCAAATTCCCTGACGAATTTTATCCTGCGTCATCAATTGCCAGGAAGTTTTCATCAGAATTTGGTCTCTGGAATGGCCCAAGAGGTGGTTACAACAATAAAACACCCATATTTGGACATCGTATGGAAAAAGCTGGTAAGGGTGGTTATAACCGAGCCTCTGCCGACGTTTGTGTATCTTCAATCGAATATATAAAAAATATTACAGAGTATTATCTTGATTACCAGAAACGTTTTGACATAAACTACTGGAAGCTTGATGGTTTCCTTTTAAAGGCGTGTCCATCAAAAAAACATGGTCATATAACAGGCGGATTCAATGATATGTATCAGTACACAGAAATGTGGGAAAACTGGATTGATATCTTTAAAAAGCTCCGTATTGCACGTGAGAGTATTGGCAAGGATGTGTGGATTAACCAGACAAGTTATTGTAATGCAAGTCCTTGGTTTTTACAGTGGTCTGATAGTCTTTGGATACAAAATAGTTCTGACATTGGATTCACAGACAAAACTGACAGTGGTGAAAAATTAAGCGAACGTGATGTGGACAGAGTACTTACATATCGTGACGGAAGATACTATGATTTCAGTGTTGTGAGGAATTATCAATTCCCACATGAATTCATATATAACCATGACCCAATTTACGGTAATACGGCGAAAATCTCTATGACAGATGAAGAATTCCGTAAGTATATGTTTATGATGACAACCCGTGGTACTGCTTTCTGGGAGCTTTATTACTCATACAGTATGTTCAATAAGGCAAAGTGGCGTATCAATGCTGATGCCCTCAGATTTATCAGAAATAATTATGAGATTATAAAAACGTCAAGATTCATAGGTGGTTCACCAACAAATGGTGAGGTGTATGGTTATTCTTCGTGGACGGAAAAAGCAGGTATTGTTTCACTTCGCAATCCATCTGAAAAACCACAGAAATTCACCATAAGTCTTGATAAAACTATAGGTGTTTTTGAAACGGCAAATGATATGAGAAGAGTTTTCATTTATCCTCATGAGGCACAAAAGGATGAAAACCTTTATAAATATGGTGATAGCATTACTGTAAGCCTTGAGCCCTGTGAAGTTGTTATTATGAAATTCTCTGCACAGAAAGAAAAAGTTCCATCATTGGTTTACGGCAGATTCCGGAGTGAAAACGAACTTCTTCTTCATTTTGACGAAAGAGTTTATGTTACATTGGATTGTATTTCATCCGACGAAAAAATCAGTGATACAGAAGTACTTGAGGATTACAGTACACTCAGAATTACGTTCCGTAATCCCGTAAAAAAGGCATTTGTTTCATTGAGTGTCAGAAATGCTTTTGGTGACTATAATGATGTTCAGTTCAGCGGAATTAATGATTATGATCTTGTTTCAACAGACAAACGGATTCCAAGACTCAGGGATATCACAGTTAAGTTTACATTAAAAGATACAGATTCCCACGATTTTATGGTTATTGACGATGTTTTCAGCGTAAGCAATATTAATGGCTATGGAAAAATCTGCTTTGGTAAATCTGAAAACTGTGGTGATGCAAAACTTCGAACAGGGGATATACTCACAGTGGTGTTTGAGCCTAATGGTCTTGCTAAACTTTATATTAATGGTGAATTGAGTTGTTCTGCATATAATAAAGAGCTTGTCTATGACTCAACTTCATATCAGATAAAAACATGGGATAATGTTGCTGACGTAAAGGTTGTTTCAAAAGCATTATCTTTTAATGAAATACAGTAAAGAGATGGAAATTATGGAATTAAATAAACAGCTTTTAGCACATACTGATGGTAAACCTGATTCAGAAAACGTAATTTATTCCAACAATGTGAAGGTTACCGTTTTAACACCAGGTATGATTCGAGTTGAGTTTTCAACTGATAAAAAGTTTACAGATTTACCTTCACAGAGCATATGGTACAGAAATTTCGGCAAAGTGGAATTTACTCACGAAACAAACATTGATGTGTTGTCAGTTAAGACAAAATATGCAGAATTCTTTGTGAATTGTCATACGGGTAGCTTCAAATATGCTATCCTAGATGGAAAAACACTTTCATGTCATTCATCAAATAACCTTAAAGGTACAACAAGAACCCTTGATGGCTCACATGGTCCTAAGGAGCTTGATGATGGTGTAATTTCCACTGACGGTGTTTCTGTGTATGACGACAGTAAAACTCTTTTACTTAATGAGGATGGTATGATTTCTTCCCGTGAAAAGGGTACAAAGGATATTTATGTTTTCGTTTATGGTAATGACTATGTATCGGGTATAAATAATTTTTATAAGGTTACAGGTATGCCACCACTTGTGCCAAGATATGTTTTAGGTAACTGGTGGAGCCGTTACAGAGCATATACCCAGAAAGAATATCTTGATTTGATGAATGAATTTGCTCATCGCGATATACCTTTGACAGTTGCAACTGTGGATATGGACTGGCATTGGGTTGACCTTAAAAAGCATTTCAATAAAAAGTACAAATCAAGCAATATCTTAAACAGTGGTTGGACAGGTTACAGCTGGAATACAGAGCTTTTCCCTGATTATAAAGGCTTCCTTAAAACTCTTCACGATATGAACCTTAAAGTAACTCTCAATCTTCATCCTGCGGATGGTGTACGTGCATTTGAAGATATGTATGACCAGATGGCAGATGCAATGGGTGTTAATAAGGCAAATGAAGAAACGGTTGGATTTGACCTGACAGATAAGAAATTCATCAATGCTTATTTTGATATTCTTCATCATCCATATGAAAAAGATGGTGTTGACTTTTGGTGGATTGACTGGCAACAGGGTACAAAGAGTAAGAAAGCGGGTCTTGACCCATTGTGGCTTCTCAATCATTATCATTATCTTGATACTGACCGTGAAGAAAGACGACCAATGATTCTTTCACGTTATGCCGGTATTGGTTCACATCGTTATCCGTTAGGATTCTCAGGTGATACTGCAATTAACTGGAGTGTTCTAAATTTCCAACCATATTTCACTGCAAATGCAGCAAACTGTGGTTATACCTGGTGGAGCCATGACATCGGCGGTCATATGATGGGTGACCACGACGACGAGCTCTATATTCGTTGGTTACAGATGGCGGTTTTCCTTCCTGTATTAAGACTTCACTCAACAAACCTTGATGTTCTCGGTAAGGAACCTTGGAATTTTTCCTGGGAAGCAGAGGTTCTCGGAACAGAGTTCTTAAAACTCCGTCATAAAATGATTCCTTATATCTACTCAATGAATTACCGTACATTCAAAGAGGGCAGAGCACTCTGCGAGCCACTCTATTATACATATTCTGATAAGAATGAAAGCTTCAAGTATGGTAACGAGTATTTCTTTGGTTCAGAAATCCTTGTTTGTCCTGTTACTACAAAACTTGATGCAAAAACAAAGACTTCTGCAACTAAGATGTGGTTGCCGGAAGGCAGATGGACAAATATCTTTGATGGTAAGATTTATAAGGGTGGTCAGGAAGTTGTAATTAACAGTCCTATCAACACAATTCCTGCTCTTGCAAAAGAGGGTGCTATCATTTCTATGTCAGCTGACGAAGGAAATGGTTGGGGTTGTCCTGAAAATCTTAAAATTGACATTTATCGTGGTACAAGTACAACTGATTTTTATGAAGATGATGGCGAATCAGGCAAATATAAAAATGGTGCATATTCAATTACAAAGATGTCTGTAAAAGAAGATGGAGACAAACTTACTTTCACAATCAGTGGTGGTAAATCATTCGACTTCATTCCTTCAAAGAGAAAATATATTCTTGAATTCAAGGATGTAGAATCATATGCAGAAGCCTCAGTAATGGTAAATGGTCTTATTATTCCTATAAATGCCGGTAAAAACTATCTAACACTTGAAAATGTGAGTGTTTCGGACGAAATCGTTGTAACTCTCACAGGCGTTGTCGCAAAGAAAAATAAACCTGTTAAAGAGAGGGCACTTGATTGTGTAATTCATCTTAATGGTAATAATATGAAGAAAGTTCTTACAAGCACAAGACTCAAAAATTGCAAGAATGAAAAAGATTATAAAACATTCATCAAACGTATCAAAGCAAAGTCACTCAGAATGTGCCTTGATGAAGCAGTCTTTGCATTGGAATAATGTATTCTTAAAAAATTAATCGGTAGGGCGGGGTCAAGACCCCGCCGTTTCTATACCTTGAAATTCATATATTGTTTTTTGTCATTCGGACTATAGTTTAATTATCATTTGTTAAAGAAATATTAGTGCGTTATCAGCAATATAAAAACGAAATTCTTTTAAGCTTGTCATTTTGCACATAAAATCCACATAAAGTAATGCATTTTTATTGAATAAAAACACCAAATAAGAAACACCCGGATTAGTTTATAAAAAGGTGCCAAAAAATTGAAAAAAGTTGTTGACTTTTGTCTTGCCTTTTGATATTATATACGAGCGCCAAGAACAGAGGACAAAATAAACCAAGTTCTGAAGCGCAAAACTGAACCTTGAAAATTAAACAACGACGAGATAAAAAAGGAACCCTGTAGATTCTTTGAGGGTACAGAGTACTCGACGGAGAAATACAAGAAACAGTAATTCTTTTGGATAACAAAAGAGTTAAGAAACGCTAAGCGTTTTGAGTAAAAAGAAGTAAAGAGCTAAAAAGCACTTTAGAAAATGATTTCTACACTGGAAAGTGTAAAGATACAATTTTTTAGAGAGTTTGATCCTGGCTCAGGACGAACGCTGGCGGCGTGCCTAACACATGCAAGTCGAACGGAGATTTTATGGAATGCGACTTCGGTCAAAAGAAGTTTAATCTTAGTGGCGGACGGGTGAGTAACACGTGAGCAACCTGCCTTTCAGAGTGGAATAACGGCTGGAAACGGTCGCTAATACCGCATGATGTACATTAACGGCATCGTTGATGTACCAAAGATTTTATCGCTGAAAGATGGGCTCGCGTCTGATTAGCTAGTTGGTGAGGTAACGGCTCACCAAGGCGACGATCAGTAGCCGGACTGAGAGGTTGAACGGCCACATTGGGACTGAGACACGGCCCAGACTCCTACGGGAGGCAGCAGTGGGGAA
>JAZNLY010000137.1:0-2669 GCA_045579305.1 Candidatus Fimenecus sp.
GACCTTTGCGGCTCAATTGATGACTTGGAAAAAGAAAATTATATTAAAACCGTTATTCGTGATGAGACAAATAAATATGATTTGACTGAAGATGGACGCGAACTCATCGAAGTTTTTGAAAAGAATGTTTTATATAGTGTGCGTCAGAAAATCAAAAACAGTGCCGATAAATTTTTTAAAAGTGAATTTGAAAAATCGCAGGTGCGAAGCAGCTTAACGCCAACGGAGACAGAAACATTTTATCTTGATGTTGAACTAAACGAAGGAAAGTCAAAACTTTTTTCGCTTTCTGTTTTTGCCGGCAGTCGCGAAAAAGCTATGAAAATGCGAGAAAAGTTCAACAGTAACCCTACAGGATTGTTTCAGGCAATTTTAGAATATTTAAGTGAGGAGTCAAAATAAAGTTACTATTTAAAAATTTTTAGTCTCTGTCCTATATGAGTGTTGATGAACAAAAAATATGCAATTTTAAAAATATTTATGCATAAATAGAATTGTTACTAACATAAAAAATTACGTTCCTTTACAAGTACATTTTGTGGAGGAACTATTTTATGACTGGTTTTAATTCTAATTTCAATGATATTCAAAAGCAAATCTCTTTTGCAAATCTTACTGACGAGCAAATTTTGGAGTTGCTATCCATTTTGCAAACAAAGAGAAGTGAACAATCCAAACTAACAAAGGAAGAAAAGGTCTTTCTTCAATGTTGCAGAGAACGTAGGAGTTATTCTGCAAATAAGGATTTAGATACTGTTGTTTGTCCTATTTGTGGTTCAATCAAGATTATTAAGAATGGCACAAAAAATGGCAGACAGAGATACAAATGTAAAGACTGTGCAAGAACTTTTGGGGATACCTTTGGTACTGTTGCTTTTCGCTCCAAATTATCTATTGTAAAGTGGATTGAGTTTATCAAGTTAACTTTACAAGGGGAGAGTTGCCGTACCATAGCAAAAGAACTTGGTATCAACAAGCAGACAGTATTACACAACAGACATAGGATATGTTCTGTTCTTCATCAGTTTGTGTGCAATCAAGACGATTTCAAGAGTTTAGCAGAGAGTGACGAGTATTACTATCCTTTGTCTTTCAAGGACATAAAAGCCCCAATGTTTTTCTTGAATACACTTGGCAGAATGCCATATACTCATAGAAATTACAAACAAAAACTCGAATATATTGAGAAACAAGGATTTGACAATGCTTTCCTACAATCTCTCATTAAAAATGAAGAACAGGTTAGAAATGAGTTGCTTAACTACGTCAATGACGATGATTTAAAATCACAAGAAAAGTTCTCCAATGCCCTAAATGGTATGGATACAGAGAAAATTATTCAGGTCTTGAAGACATTGAATGAACAGCAGAAGAAAAAGAGAGGTATCAGCAATCAGCAAGTATGTAGTTTGTCTTGTGTTGATAGAAATAATAACCATTTCTTGCAAACTGTTTGTGTTGGCAGAATATGGGCAAGTCATATTGAAAAAACACTTTTACCACACTTTACGGAAGATACTGTTTTGATTACAGACAGCCACAGAGCATATAAGACGGTAGCAAACAAGCACAAGATACCATTAAAGCAAATTCCAAGCGGAAAGCATACAAGTGGTGGATATAGTCTTGGTCATATCAATGGTTATCACCACAATATAAGTGATTTTATGTATCTGTATCATGGTGTATCTTCCAAATTTCTTGACTACTACCTTGCACTATTCTATTGGGTTGAGAAGAACAAGCACAAATCCTATCTTGAACAAGCCTATGATATAATTACTCTGTTATCCAATCAGGCTAAAAAGATACCACTTAACAAGTTTAAGGACAAGCCTATATCCTTTGACTTAAAAGGTATGTTAAGTTAACAATTTTGTTGATTTTATCTCTGTAACGTGACAAATGAGCAAAAGTATGATATAATATAGTCATAGATTGAAACTTTTTTCTAATTTATCAGTCTATATAGATAATAAAACAGTTAGACAAATAAGAATTTGACGTTCAATTTTCACTCTACTAATGGTTGATTTCTCCCCTTTCAACCATTAGTTTGTGTTATTTTTCTTAAAAGGTGCTACAATTAAAGTGAAAGGAGGTAGACTATGGACCAAATCAAAATAGGAAAGTTTATTGCCGAGTGCAGAAAAAAGAAAAATCTTACACAAGCACAGTTGGCAGAAAAATTGAATATAACCGACAGAGCAATATCAAAATGGGAGACAGGCAAAGCAATGCCCGATTCCGATATTATGCTCGACCTTTGTTATATTCTTGGAATAAATGTAAATGAATTATTATGCGGGGAGATAATTGATATGGAACAAAAGGATGAACAATTAAATGAACTGATTTTTCAGATGGCAAAAAATGAGGAAAGATATCATAGACGACTGCTGCATTCCGCTTATGTGATTGTCGCAACCAGCCTGGCAGCACTTATTTGTCTGATGACTTTAATATCACTCCTTATCCCTGAATGTGGATTTCAAGACTTTTTGATCATAGTGTCTGTTGTACTATTCATAATTCCTTGCATTATTGCTCTTAAATTTAAGGTAGAGACAGGGTATTATGAATGTAAGAACTGTCAACATATGTTTGTTCCTAACTATAAAGAGATTGCCTTGTTGATGCAAACGCCAACCAGAAGATTGTTGAAGTGT
>JAZNLY010000138.1:0-7984 GCA_045579305.1 Candidatus Fimenecus sp.
ACTTTCTTCATAATTCCATCCTCCAAAACAGTGTAATTATTGCAAGGTAAAATTTTACATTTTATTTTACCACATTAAAGTGCAGAACACAAATAAAACCCTTCGTCATATTTTATGAAAAACGAGACTTTGATTTGTGCATGATGATATATGATAAATGATTTAAGTTTTGTGTTAAAAAACCTATAAAAACCAGACATTATGTTTTTGCAAAACTATGATATTCAGTAAAAAAGTCACCCTGTCAAATTAACAGGGTGACTTGATTGTCGTTAGTCATACACAGTTTTCAATGTGCATTTTTTGATATACAAATTAATAATATCCTCCGAGATACAATACCTTCCATTTACCGTTTTCTTTAACCATAACAAGGTCGTCGGTATAATATGTATTTGTTCTTTTTGAACCCTTTACAGTTAACTCCAGTTCAACTTTTCTGACTGTATCGATTCCATCAACATAAGCCCCTTTTTCTTCAAGCTCATCTAACAAATCATCTCTATTGCGGTCATCAAGTTTATAAGAATCAATAATTTTGAAGCTCATCTTAAGATTATGTCCCAACTCTTCCTCGTAGAAATCCAGTTTATCTGCGACTCTTTTCTCAAAAAGCTCTTCAAAATATTCAATATCATTACCATAATAGCACAATTCACTTGCACATGAACATAATGTATTCATATCATAGTCTTCAAATGCATTGATAACCTTTCTTACTGCACCTTTGTAACCGGTAAATGAAGAAAGAATATTAATTCCCAATGCTAATACGGTTATTGCCACAATAATCATGGCACCGGATTTGAATACTTTTTTAGTTTTTTCTGCCATTTCTTTTTCCGATTCCGAAACTACTCCAGGAATTGATGACACATTGTTGTTTAAAGGCTCATTGTTCAAAGGCACACCACAATAGCCACATACCCTTGCAGTGTCATCCAACTTTGCTCCACAAATTCCACAAAACTTTGCCATTTTATTGTCTCTCCTTTTTAATTTATTATATTAACCCTTTTTTCTTTTGCTACTACGATATTTAATGTAGCACAGAAGTATGAATGAAAGTGATAAAAATCCAACTGCAATATAAATCAAATATGTATAATCAACAAGTTCCCCATATTCGTTTGCACCTGCACGGAATTTCATATCATATCTTCCGTCACCATCCTCATCCACATTCAGGATGGTCTTGCCTGACTGTTTAGTTGAAGTATCAATAACTGTACGTCTGGTAATATCGATATTTCTGAAGTTTCTCATGTCACTGTAGTCACCATTGTCATCCATATAACCAATGGTGTAGTCCATTTTACCTCGCCCGGTTCCCTCGATTTTTATATCGTAATCTATACCATCTTTGAGACGTAATGTTTTAACTTTATCATCGCTGTTTTCAATATCTTCAAGAGACAAAGCACCAAATGAAGTTCTGTTATTGAAATCTTTTTCTGACGAAGATAATGTTTCTTTTCCATAGGAGACTGTAACATCAACAGGACATGCTATTCGCACATATATGAACTTTTGTCCGTTAATCTGGTCTGCGATATCCCCAAAGAAGAAAACTAAATCATCAGCACTGGCAACCTCATAGTGGCATCCCTCACTGGCAATATCCTCCATAAGTTTTTGTGCCGCAGATTTACTGCTGCCTGAATTGCTGAAGAATCCCAATGTATAAATATATGTACCACTGTCCTTGATACTGTCAGCAAATGAAATTAACTCATCACCCTGTCTGCCACGATTTGGCATACCATCACTCATAAGCACGATGATTTTCTTTTCAGCATTACTGTTTTGCAAAAGTGCATTTGCTTTAGTCAAACCATCGTCAATATTGGTCACACCACTGTCTCTGATTTCCGATATAACAGATGTGAGATTTTGCTCATTCTTACTGAAATCTGATAAAACTTTTGCTTCTTCATTGTACACTACAATACCAATACTTGCATCTTCCTTCAAGATAGTACTGATAAATTTACTTGCCGCTTTTTTGGTTTCGTTCATAGGTGTACCGCTCATACTGCTTGAAATATCAAGAACAAGAACGATATCACGCTCATCTGAAGTTTCACGGTTGTAGGAAGGATTAGTATTATCAGAAGGCTGAGTATTGTCAGATGTGTCTTTGTCATCAGGTTGTGATGTCGCTGAACTATTATTGGAATTACCGAGGAGTTTTAGCAAATCACTATCATCATAATTCTGAACAAGCCAGTCACTATTTTCCTTAAAAAAGCCAATGGACAAATCCTTATTATCCTTTGACATCATTTTAAGGCGAGCTAAATATCCCGCAATTTTTTCATTTGGTTCCGCCATTTTCGCTAAAGCTTCTGCTACGCCCTCTTTATCCTTAACATTATCGAACGAACCAACAGCAGCGTCCCTTGTAATATATGCTGATTTAAGGAACATATATAAGAACTGAGACAAATCATATGCTTCAGCAATTGTCGCATTTTCTTCGTTATCGAAAATTTCACTTCTGAAATCTTTATATTGCAAAAAAGTGTCAACTTGTAAAGCGTGACAATATCGTGATAAATCAAAGTTATCGGCAGCACTTAAACCATTTTTTATAAACGGAATTGTGTTTGCAGCAATATTCCACACAAGCAAAGCCACATTTGCCTGTGCACTAAGTTGAGCACCAAACGAAAGTCCTGTTTCAAGTACAAAAGAAGCCGCGTTATCTCTTATAAAATTCACAATAGCATAATCTGCAATATCTGCTTTAAATAAATTTGCATTAAACTTTAAAGCCTGTATATATTTCTTACTCAAATAAGTCGCATCTTCGAATTTGGTTAAATAATTATTAACAGCGTCCACCGAATATGCATCTTTTCTCGCATATTCATCTATATACCCAACGACCTCGGCAACCTTACCTAATACTTCAAGTGCCTGAGTGGCTTCAGCAAGTCCCTTCTGAACTTTCATTATATTTTCACCGGTTTCTGAAAACCATGTTTGTTTGTCAAAAGCCTTCTCAAACCGCTGATACTTAGCATTGAATTTTGACAAATTAGAGTTGCTATCACTGATGTTTTTACGTAGCATCTCGCATTGATTATATAATGACTTTACATCACTATCAATATCAAACTTCATCTTTGATAATGCTTTACCAAGCTGACCATTTTCTGAAAACACATCATTTAATAGTGATATCTGTTTATTCATTGCTTCTAATTCTTTATCGGAATTCACACATAACAATTTCATTACCTTTTCACTATATTTGTCATGATATGCAGAATTGTCTCCATAAAATTGTTGAAACATTAACGCCCAGGATTCACCCTCAAATTCCAAAATCCCACTTAAAAGATTTATATAACGATTTAGCACCTTGCTTGCTGTCATCTTATTTTGAGTATATCCTGTATCTGTAAAATAATCAAAATCAATTTCATAAAAATTATCTGATACCTCAAAAATTAAATCCATTAGTTTCTTTTGCGGCATCTCTATTTCTATCACATCTCCTACAATCATCTTATCACTATTCAAAGCTTTCAGTGTATATGTAAACGGTGCCCATATTCCCTTATCATCTTCTATTGTTTCAAAGGGTGCTTCATAGATGCAATCCTGTGTTCCACAAAGATACCATACTTTCTTACTGTCAAAATAATAAACCATCGCCATAACAGGGGTACTTGTGGTGGTAATAATGTTTTTAATCAAGATATGATTCCCAGGTACCACACTAACTGAATAACCAAAACGTTCTGCTAATTGCTTAACATCAACGTATACCTGATTGTTTTTTACCATTACATTAAGCTTTTCTATTGCACCTAGTTTATCTGAATATTCAACTTTAAATGTTGTGTACTCTTTCTTCTCTTCAGCAAAAGCAGGTATGAAGATGCTAAATGTGAGCACCATAGATAAAAATAAACAAAATACTTTTTTCATATTAAAATTCCTCATCAGCTATTTCGTCGAGAGCTTTTTCGTATAAGGCATTGTATTCTGAAATTATGCCACCAAGAATAGCATCAATGAACTCTTTTGCCTGATAATTTATTTCCATTTTATTATCTACAACAGCATAACTTACTGTTACTTCTTTTTCAATCTTTTTTGCACCATCAGCATGAAGAATAATTTGTTGCATCATTTCATTCTGGGTCTGGATTGATAAAGATTCATCAAATACGCCCTTCATATCCGGCGCAATGACCTTGTATGTTACTGTAGTGTCGTCCATTTTAACCACACTTACATCGGTCATCCTTAAAATATGACTGATAAAACCATTTGTATTGAAAGGTTTCTCCTCACCAAGTTGTATGCTTGTTTCTTCATCAATCTCAATAGTATTATCTCCGAAGATTAATAAGTTAATCTTTTCAACATCATCATTTTCAAATGCATCTTCTATTGCCTTAGCTTCTTTGTTTTTTGTTAATTTGAAAATGAATTCCGAAACAAAGGGAATCTTAACAACATCAAAGTACACAAGAGCACAGGTGCAACCACTTATAGCGATTACCAAAGCCAAAATAATTGCGATGAGTTTTACTATAAACCTTGTATGCTTCTGTTGGGCAGGATGTGCGCTTTTCTTGCTTTTTGTGTTTTTATTTTCAACCTTCACATCATTAGTTGAAGGCTTTTTTACTTGTGGTGGAATAACTTTTGAAGTGTTTCTTCTTTCTACAGGTCTGACCGGAACCTCCAGCTTGTTACAATTCAGACAAATACCAGTTGATTCGTCGAGTCTTGCACCGCATTTTTTACAAAACTTTGCCATTATATCACTTTTCTTTCATTATACGAGTATATTGCTACAAAAATAAAATCAGGGTTAATGCAAAACACACTAACCCTTTAATATTGCATTATTCAATGATATTATTATTTGTAATATCGTCAACCACAGGAATATTCAAAGTTCCCTGATTAAGAGCTTTTAATCCAAGGAGTACAAATACAACTGTCTTAACCACACCAAGTGCACCAGATATTACAGAGAATATGCCTGTTATAAATCCTAAATCAACACGAGCATCGAATATAGATAGGATTGAAACGATAAAATTCACAATTTCCGGAATGAAATTGACTACAGCAAAAGCCACAGAGAATGAAACCAACAAAACAAATGCCTTAGTGGTTGCCTTTCTCAGCCAAGGGTTATCTTCAACAAGTAAAACATAACCGAGCAACAACACTCCTGCTACATATCCACCAAAATAACAACCAAAATACACCAATGCTCCCGTTAATCCTACCGAAATTCCAAGTTTAGTTTTTTGCATTTTTCATTCCTCCAAAAATTAATTGATTTTATTGCCACAGTGTCCACAAAAACCGAATGAGACATCTATCGGTTTACCACACTGTGAACAGAATTTGTTTGCAGGTAAAGTTTGTGGTTGAGCGACACTACCAGCATCGTTTACAACCGGTACAGTTATTGGACCTGACACCGATGGTTTTTCAACCGTATTTTTCACCGCTATAAGAGCGATAATAAACAAAGCAAGACTTATCCATGTACCTATTGAAATATTTCCATCTTCAAAATCAAACAAATAGTCTATTTCATATTGCCCAACAAATCTCACAAGTGTGTATCCTAAAGCTAATACACCGGCACCAGCTGAGACTTTAAACAGAGCTGCACTTTCTGAAAAGGAAAAAAATAACATAAATAAGCTTGGTATTAAAATCGAAAGTGTAAAAACAACTACCCAATAGTCAAATTCACCCTCAAATACATATTCCATAACTTCAAAAAAGTTATCCTCAACATCCTTTGGAAACAATCCACCCCATACATCAAATACAGGGACACAAACGATGTTAGCAAGTGCCAGAATTGAAATTATAATTCTACTACTCTTCATTTACATCCCCCTTATCTGACTCTTGTACCACACTCCGCACAGAAAATCGCATCATCATCAAGCTCTGCCTGACAAGTCGGACACTTAATAACTTCAATAACAGGAACTTCCACAACAAAAGGCTCGTTGTTGGTACTATTCTTTACCATAGGGGTTCCACATGATGTACAGAAATTCATATCTTTATTTACAAAAGCACCACAATTACCACATTTTACAGTATCTGCCGGCTGAGTCTGTGCCGCATTTTGCATTGCTGTACCACATGCACTGCAAAACAATGCTGAATTTGGTACTTCTGCTCCACAGACAGGACATTTTGTAACTGCACGAAGCACCTGAATTTCTGCTTTTAACTCATCAATTTTCTGCATAGACTCCTGAACTGCAGCAATATAAGTTGAAAAACAATCTTCACAATCCGCACTATGTAACTGTGTGTAGAGTTTACCGATTTGGTAGTAATTGTTATTCATTCGCTTTTCTTCATCTGCTATTAACGAATTTAATCTGGCAATATCCGCCATTTCCTTTGTTTTTTGTATTGCACCCTGACCAGCCTGAGACAATTTCCTACCTACGTTATCAAAAAATGCCATTCAAACGCCTCCTAAATTATACTATGTGTAATAATACCAAATTAAGATAGCAAAATCAAGATATTTTAGTAAAAATATGAAATAATCGGTCAAAAGAACAGAGGAGATTTCACTCTCCTCTGCATTATTTTTCAGCGATTCTTCGCTATGCTCAGAATGATTTTAATTTTCGTGGATTGTTATGTTTCCGAACAACCTACGGAAGAAACCACCGATTTTATCGAAGAAACCTGCCTTTGAACGCATTTCAATTGTTTCTTCTGCAAGAATTTCTCCCTCAGCACTATAAAGGGTTGCTGTGAATGTTGTATAGCCATTCTTGTCAGAAATAATCTGTAATGAATCGCCATTATTGATTTCTTCCATCTTGAAATTGTTATTGTCTGCAGTCCATTTTACATATGAACCAGTAGGTGCATTTCCTTCAACCTTCGCATGAAGTTTAATTCCATCTTTATGACGGATTGTGGTTGTTGATGGGGTCTGGATGTGGAATGTGCCGTTGTAATAATATTGGTCTTTTCCACCACAAGTTGTACAGTTACCATTCACATAGTTATGACCTGTTGCAGGCACAACGACTGTTTCTCTTCTTGTTTCAGCACTACATACTATACAATATGTCACATTATCCTTGCTACCGTTTTCTGTACATGTTGGAGCAACATAATTTTCTTCAACTACATCTCCGTTTGTATGGCCAGGTGCATTAGTTACGTCTGAAACATAGCTATCACCACAATTTGAGCATGAATATGTTGTGTAACCACTAATTATACATGTTGGAGCTGTTACATCCGATTCATATTCATGACCAAAAGACGGAATTTTTTGCGGTGTTATAAGAACCTCATCGCAGAGAGAACATTTTATACCGGCAGTAAAACCTGGTTCAGTACAAGTAGGTTCCACTGCAGGAATTTCTTCTTCAGTATGTATATGTGCAGATACTTGTTCTTGTTTAACTGAATTTGAATCAGAGAATACACCTATAATATAAACAATACATCTTTCGTCGGATTTAGGAACATAGTTAAAAGTTATATCACCATTCTGTTCAGCAGTTTTTTGGCCAATATATAATAATTCATTATCGGTGAAATCATTAATATCTGCTGTGTTTTTTAATATAACAATAGTGTATTCATTACCAACAATCGCATTTGATGCAGTTGCACTTTGATTCTTTATACTCGATGTGTTCATATTTTTTAATGATGAAACTTGACCTTGATTAAACCTTAATGAATATGTAGAACCTGCAGAACTAAAATGAATTATTGCATTGGTGAGTGAGTCATTGTATTGACCAATCATAATTTCATTCCACTGCTCTTCTGTACCTGCATAATATACATCTTCAAGGCTATTGCATCCAACGAATGCACGAACACCGATTTCTATTACACTATCAGGGATTGTGATGCTTGTAAGGCTATCGCAATTTGCAAATGCATAAACATCGATTGTTGTTACACTGTCAGGGATTGTTATGGTTGTAAG
>JAZNLY010000139.1:0-17582 GCA_045579305.1 Candidatus Fimenecus sp.
GATTTACGAAGTGTTTTGATGTCTTCTGTTGGGAAGAATCCTTTAAGTGCAAGTGTTGCATAAAGAGCAGGTGCTGCGTGACCTTTTGAAAGAACAAAACGGTCTCTGTCCTCCCATTTTGGATTAGATGCATCAACTCTCATCTCTACATTGTAAAGATATGCCATAAGCTCAGCAATTGAAAGGGAACCACCTGGATGTCCTGCCTTAGCATTGTAAATGCCTTCAAGAATCAACATTCTTTCTTTTGTAGCAAATACTTCTAATTCGTGTTTGAGTGAATTATTCATATATTATTCCTCCTTATACTTATCCATTATGTATTTAAGCAAGTCAGCAACTGCGCCACCGTTGCAATGACAAGCGTGGAACTTTGCAATCTCGTGCATTGCCTTTGGCGCTTGTCCGCAGCACGCAGGAAGACCAACTGTCTTTAACATATCGTAATCGTTGAAATAATCACCGATTGCAGCGGTATATTTGTGCTCAATACCATACATATCAGCAATTTTCATAAGTGCCGAACCCTTATGAACACCCTCATTAAGCATTTCAAAAGATGAAATTGAACTTGACATAAAATTAGCTCTTGTATCGGTTAATTTATCAATATACTTTCTGATTGCTTTAATCAGGTCAGGCATACCAAGGAAAATTACCTTACCCCAATTTTCGCGAGGAATTTCGTGAGGATGCTTACAATTTTTGTAATGCAATTTATCGGCTCTTACCATAACCTTTGCAAAAAATCTTGAATTAAGAGTATAAATCATTCTGTCAGTTAAAATTTCAATTTCAACCATGGGAAATCTTTTATAAACTTCAAAAACTAAATCCATTGCGTGGTCATTAATAGCATCAAAATGAAGCATTTTTTCATTTGAATAATCATATACACCTGCACCATTAAGAATGACCGCAGGAGTACCCTTAATAGGCAAACGTTCATAATGTTTACGCATTGATTCAACATTTCTGCCCGAAGCTAATGTAAAGTGACCATTACATTCATTAACAAAACGACAAATTGCTTCATAATTCTTTTTTGGCAACTGTCTGAACTTATTATTTAATGTACCGTCAATATCGGACACAACGAGCCAATGTGATAAATCTTTATTTTCCATTTTATACACCTCCCGAGGTGTGGTTGAGTTTTCTTAAAAACTCTTTAAAATAATCGGGTAAATCCGATGTGAATTCGAGATATTCTTCGGTAATCGGATGAATAAAACCAATTTTTATTGCATGCAAGCACTGTCCATTAAGATAAGCACTTTTTTTATCATTACCATAAACAAAATCACCGGCAACAGGATGACCAAGGTGTGCCATATGAACACGAATCTGATGTGTTCTTCCTGTTTCAAGCTTTAATGAAATGTGAGAATATCCTTCATAATCGTCAATAACGTTATAATGTGTTACTGCATTTTTTGAATTCTGTAATGTGACGCACATTTTCTTTCGGTCTTTAGGATTCCTTCCGATTGGAGCATTAACAGTTCCTTCATTCTCTTTAAGATGACCTACAATAACCGCATTATACTCTCTTGTAAAACTATGTTCTTTTATTTGCTCGGCAAGTCCGATATGTGCCTTGTCACTTTTGGCAACTATAAGCAAACCACTTGTATCCTTGTCAATTCTATGAACAATACCGGGACGGAGAATTCCGTTAATCCCTGAAAGCGAGTCCCTACAGTGATAAAGCAGTGCATTTACAAGTGTTCCGCTGTAATTCCCAGGAGCAGGATGAACAACCATTCCTCTTGGTTTATTGACAACCAACAAATGCTCATCCTCATAAACAATATCCAATGGTATGTCTTCAGGCTGGGCATCAAGTGGTTTTAAATCACCAGGTAACATTTTGATTTCATCATCAACATTGACCTTGTACTTTTTATTAACAGGTTGTCCGTTTACAAGAACCTTTTCACTCTCAATGAGTTTTTGTATGAAACTTCTTGAGGAATTTTCAACAAGAACGGATAAAAATTTATCTATTCTCTCCCCTTCAAACTCTTGTGGAACATCAATTAAAATTTCACTCATCTTTTTTTGCCTTTTCCATTTTACTTTCTTTGTATATTTCGTATATCAACCATACGGCAAGTACAATGCAACTACATGTAACGAGAATATCCGCGAAATTGAATATAGCAAAATCAATAAAAAGTGGTTCAATATAATCAACAACAAAACCACGGAAAACACGGTCTATTAGATTACCTATTCCACCAGAAAGAATAAGTGTAATACAAATATATTCCACATCAAATTTGCGTTTCTTTACCATTAGATAAATAATTCCCGCAATTATTACTATAAGTGTAAAAACCGACAAGAGAGAAGTTTTACCACTAAATGAACCAAAAGCAGCCCCTGTATTTTCGGCATAATTCAATTGAATAAAACCGTCTATCAAAGTAAGGCTGCCAATAGGTTCGAGATGTTCAATAACAAGTAATTTAATAAGCTGGTCAATTGCAACAAGAACAGCAATAATAATTAAAGTAATTACTTGAAGCATTAAAATACCTCGTTTATTTTATTTTTTCTTAAAAAAGTTTCTGAATGACTTTGAAGCAGATTCATCAGCTTTGTCCGCTTCAGCTTCTTCTTTATTCTCATCAATGATAACTTCAAAGTTTTCAGGTTTTACTGCTGTATATGGTTTAACCTCATCCTCTTCAAAGTCAATCTTATCAAAATCAAACTTAAAAGAACTCTTTTCTTTCTTTTCAGGCTCCTGTTCTGCAACAGGTGCTTCAACAACTTCTTCAACTGCTTCTTCAATAACCTCTTCAGGTTCGTCAACTACAACTTCTTCCGGTTTTTCGATTACAACAATTTCATCCTGTTCTTCAATAGTTTCTTCTGTTTCAGCTACTTCTTCAACAACTTCTTCAGCAACCGGTTCAACTGTTGTTTCTGCTTCTGCATCTGGTTCAACTGTTGTTTCTGGTTCAACAACTTGTTCCTGAGTTTCTGCAGGAGCATTTTCCTCTTCTTCCTTGTCAAGCTGTTCATCGACAATCTCAGGAAGTTTATTGATAAGGTTAATATGTTCTTTATACATTGAAACAAGTCTTGCCTTAAATGTAGTTGATTCCTTCTGAATCATTTCATATACAAGGCTTTCGTGAGTAACCTTACGATTAATATTACCAAGAACAGTTTTTGCCTGAGCATTTGCATCAGCAAGAATTTTTTCTGATGCTGCATTTGCATTTTCAAGAATTGCCTCAGCTTCCTTCTTAGCAGAAGTAAGAATTGCTTCAGCTTCGTTTTTAGCGTTCATTTCCAATGCTGCTGCATCAGATGCTGCATCTGCACGAAGTTTTTCAGTTTCACCCTTGACAGAGGCAACTTCATTTTCTGCTGTTTCCTTTGCCTCAGCAACAATATTGTCAGCAAGTTTTTGTGCTCTGAGAAGTGCCATTTTAAGGCTATCTTCATCAGCACGATATTCTTCTACTTTTTTTGCGAGAATACTGATTTTCTTGATTAAATCAGCATTTTCTTTGTACATCTGCTCATATGAAGCAGAAACTTCTAAAAAGAATCCGTCAACATCTTCAGCACGATAGGAACCACGTCCTGTTGTCTGAAATGACTTATTTTTGATATTATCAGGTGTAAGCATTTATATCCTTCCCATTCCGCCTGTGGCAATACTAAAATTAAACCAGATTATTAGAAAAACATTCCGTTGTTTTCAAGCTCATCAAGCAAATCACCCATTACGTCAACATTATATGGAGTAATGATGAATGTGCTATTAGCAACACGCTTAATCTGACCGTTGTTTGCATAAGCAACACCGGTAAGGAAGTCAATAAGACGACGAGCAACATCTTTGCTAACTGATTCAAGATTTAAAACAACAGTTCTCTTTTCATTGAGATTATCTGCAATTCCACGAACTTCTTCAAACTTTTCAGGCTTAGCAAGTACAACCTGAAGCTGTGCAGTTGTATGAATATTAACAACCTTATCCTCAGTATTTCTTATAGTTCTACGCTGTGGTTTTACAACCTTTTCCTCCTGATAGTCAAAACTGTCAGAACTGATAAACGCACCTGTATCTACATCATCATCCGGATAGTATCCGTCCTCATCAACATTAACAATATTTTTGATTTTGTCTAAAAAGCTCATTGTGTAATCCTCCATTTAATATATTCTTGGACCAAAAATTGAAGAACCGATTCTTACAAGATTTGACCCACATAAAATTGCCTGTTCATAGTCTCCTGACATACCCATCGACAAAATATTCATAGATATATTATCTAACTTTTTTGCATTTATGTCAACATAGATATTGTATATATTTTCAAAAAATTTACAAAGAATTGTGTTATTTTCACAAATTGGCGGTATAGTCATCAATCCTTTCACTGAAATACCTTCAATTTCTGAAATTTCATATACATTTTCTAAAAATTCATTCTTTGAAAATCCTGTTTTACTTTCCTCTTCACCAATGTTAATTTCTAGTAAAACATCGGTAATTATTCCTTTTTTATTAGATTGTTTTGCAATTTCCTTTGCAATTTTTATTGAGTCAACAGACTGAATCATATCAACCTCACCGACAATCTGACCAGCCTTATTGGTCTGCAGATGTCCGATAAGATGTTTTTCTACTCCTTCAAGATTTAAATCAGGCTTTTTGCGAAGCATTTCCTGAACTCTGTTTTCACCAATCATTTTAACTCCATAATCGAGAGCATAATTTATGAATATTGGGTCAACAGTTTTTGTTACAGCCATTAATTGAATATCCGAGGGATTTCTTCCACCCTTAATAGCACTTTCTGCAATTTTTTCGTTTATCACGTCAAGATTGTACTCGATATCCGATTTTCTCTTATCAAGAAACGACTTTTCCATCATACAAATCAACTCCTTCCGTAACAACTGAATCATACTGTTGAATATATGCATTATCAGCAACACATTCTACAACCGAATAATCCTCTGTAGAGTAGAGAATATTGATTTTTCTGAACTGAATTATATTACCACGTTGTACATAAACACCTTTTTCTCCGTCAACTTCACGGATTGCATTATTATTGATTTTCATTCCGATATAATCGTCAACAATAAGCTCAATTTCGTGAATTCGAAGATTTGCAACATCACGATTCATCACATTACATTTAAGGATAAGCGGAATATTATCTCCGTCCCTCTCACCTTTGTGCATTATTGTACAATTTATTGTACCGACAGCAGTATTCGGAACGTTTACTTTAATTGATTTACCAACAACAATTTCACCTGAATCGTCATAAGGAATAGTACATACAAAGTACCAGTCAAATTCATCAACAAGCTTGCCCATTACATTCGCAGGTGTTTCCTGCTTCTTTGATTCAAGAAGTGATGCAATATCCTTACAAGTCAATGTAGTTACACTCTTATAATCCACTGTTTTTTCAAACCCATCAGCAGAGCCGATATAATAGCCTGAATTTGGTGAAGTAATAGCTGAATAGTTAACATTACCATTATTAATCGCAAGTAACTCTGACTCTAATTCAGCAAGTTTTGTATCAACGGCAAGTTCTTCGCCCACAGCCAACTGACGTGCAGTGATAGCATCTCGTAATTCAGTCAATGCAACATTGAAATTACTGCCGATCGACTCCCTTGATTCAGATATAAAATTGATGCAAGCATCATCAATGAGTTTACTGTAGGATGATGGCGCATTAGTACCTATACCCACACGGTTTTTGAGCTGTTTATAGTAATCAATTTCTTTTTCAAGTTCATTTATACGGACATAGGAGGCTGCACTTTCTGAACTAGGGAAAACAACTGCTACAGTATCACCACTTGCAACTCTTTTTCCATCCTCGGCAACGGATACAACTGTTCCGCCTGAGTTGTCTGTCGTAATAAACGTTTCATCTCTTACTATGAATGCTTTGGTTGAAATTGTATTTTGCATATTACGTTGAATTGCAATTTCAGTTTTATATGGCACTGTATTCATCTGCACAACCTGATAAATAAAATATGCAATAATAATCACACCGACAAGTGAAAAGACAATATATTTAACCTGACTTTTGGTCATTTTTTTATCCATTCTTCGTGTACCTCCTTTAAAAAATCATCTATCAAATCGAAAACCGAATTATACATTTCATCAGTGGATGAAAAATCATCGGGATAAATCCAGTTTATATTTTCATTTTTTCTGAACCAGGTTAACTGACGCTTTGCATAATGCCTTGTTTCCTGTTTTAATTTCTCAACACATTCTTCCAGTGGTTTTTCACTATTAAAATATGGTGCAAGTTCCTTATATCCAATCGCCTGACAAGCAGTTGTATCGGAAGATGTATTGTAAAAATCCTTTGCTTCTTCTAAAAGACCATTCTCGAGCATTAAATCAACTCTTAAAATTATACGGTCATACAAGACTTTTCTGTCACGATAATTTATACCGATATAGAAAACATCATAGGGTGATTCTTCTTCACGGGAAAGAGCTTTCTGCTCTGTCATTGTTTTACCTGTAAGTTTATATATTTCAAGTGCACGGATAATTCGGCTTTTATCTTTCAAATGAAGTCTTTGTGCAGTTTCAGGGTCGATTTCACGAAGTAAATTGAGCATATATTCTGCACCATTCTCGTCAAAAAGTTCAGTCAATTCTTTACGTATTTCTTCGTTGCTTTCTTCCTTTGAGAATTGAATATTCTCTAAAAGAGAGTCAACATAAAGACCTGTGCCACCTGCAACTACGGGAATATCACCCTCACTATAAATCTTTTCGATACACTCGTTTGCAAGTGCTACATATTCTGCAACGCTGAACTTTTTATCTATCGGCTGAAAACCGATAAGATGATGAGGTATTCCCTGCATTTCTTCTTCAGTTGGTTTTGCAGTTGCAATATTCATTTTTTCATAAATCTGCATTGAGTCAGCCGATACAACTTGTCCATTAAATCTCTTCGCAATTTCTATTGACAAAGATGTTTTGCCTGAAGCTGTAGGACCAACAACTGCAATAACGGGAATTTTTTTCATTTTATACTCTACCAAATTGTTTTTCTAATTCATATTTTGAAAGTTCTATCATAACCGGTCTGCCGTGAGGACAGAAACGGACATCATTGTCATCTACGACCTGTTTTGCGAGTGCTAAAAGTTCCAAATCAGAACTGTCGTCACCTGCTTTTATAGCACTTCGACAAGCCACATTGTGATAAATCCAATCAAGGTGTTCATTTGTTATGTCACGACGATTTTTGATTATGTATTCTGCAATTTCACCGATAAGTGGAACGATTTCACAATCCTCCAAATCCATCGGACAACTACGGACAATAACAGTGCCATTACCGAAATCTTCGATTTCAAATCCTGCTTTTGCGATAATTTCAAGATTTTCAGTTACCGCCACATATTCCTCTTTACCGAGAGAAACTGTAACAGGTGCTAATAAAATCTGACTTCCACTATTCTGTGATTCTTTTTTGAGTTTATTGAAAAGAATTCTTTCGTGTGCGGCGTGTTTGTCGATTACACAAAGAGTTCCGTTAAGTTCAATTAAAATATATGTTTTATATGCTTCACCAATAAGACGGATTTCATTTTCAACTTTGATTTCTTCTGTTTTTGGTACTGAAATTGGTTCATCAACAGGTTTTTGAACTGGTTTTGCAATTGGAAACTCAATGTTGAATGGGTCGTCATCTGTTTCTGCTGAATAATCTGTTTTAACATCATTGACAACAAATGAAGGTTTAGAAAGTGGTTTTAACACCTTTTCTGTAAACGCTATATTTTCTTGTACTGTTGTCTGTTTAAAATCCTGTTGAGGTTTTACGGCAAAATCATTAAAAGTCGATTTCCTTTCAGGTAAAACCACTTGCTTTATTGCAGTACTTTCGTTGAGCGCAGATTTTACCGAATGGTAAACTGCGTCAAAAATTCCTCGTTCATCAGAAAAACGGACTTCAATTTTTGATGGGTGCACATTAACATCAACAAGCTCAGGTGGTAATGTGATAAAAAGTACACCACCGGGGAATTTGCCGACCATTACACTATTTTTATATGCACTTTCGAAAGCGGACATAATTGTTGTGTTTTTCACACTTCTTCCATTCACAAAGAAGTACTGCATACCTCGTGAGCCACGACAATTAAATGGTGGTGTTACAAGACCGGTAACAGACACATTACCTACACCAGAATTTACATTCAAAAGACCATTTGAAAACTCTTTTCCGAATGCAGAAAAGCACACATTCTGTAAATTACCGTCACCGTTCGTTGTGAAAACTTGTTTTCCGTCACGAATAAAACGGATGCTTATTTCAGGATGAGAAAGTGCAAGTTTTTCAACTGCTGCGGCAACATAGTTACCCTCGCTCACGTCTTTTTTAAGAAATTTCATACGCGCAGGAGTATTATAGAAAATCTCACGGACTATCATTGTAGTACCAACAGCACAACCTGCATCGGAAAAATCAGTTATAATTCCGCCTTCGATAGAAAGAGATGTGCCCATTTCTTCGTTGGCAGTTTTTGTAATCATATTTACTTTTGAAACTGCCGCGATTGAAGGCAAGGCTTCACCACGGAAACCAAGAGTTAAAATTTTATTTAAATCTTCGGCAGTTTTAATCTTACTTGTGGCATGGCTAACAAATGCAGTTTTAACATCATCACGCTCTATACCATAACCGTCATCAGTAACACGGATATATGAAATTCCACCATGCTGAATTTCAACCGTTATGGAAGTAGCACCGGCATCAACGGCATTTTCCATAAGTTCCTTAACAACGGATGCAGGTCTTTCAACCACCTCGCCCGCTGCAATTAAGTCAGCCATATGTTTTGGAAGTTTATTTATTTTTGCCATTGATTTTCACCTCTTATAAATGCAAAATGCAAAGTGCAAAATGCAGAATTATAATTTAATATGTTGACGGTTGCCAAGCAAAAGGTAATAAATCTTTCGCCTCAACTTTTATGAGATTTCCGTTTTCGTCATTAACGATTACTTTTATATCAGGGCAATACGAAAGTAGCATTTGTCTGCAATTTCCACATGGTGATATAACACCATTGGGATGTTTTTCATGAACTGCTACGATTGTATCAAAATCTCTTTCACCCGCTGAAACAGCAATTCCCATTGTTATGTATTCAGCACAAGAACCGTGCAAGCCATCACAATTCACACCTTTGTAAATATTGCCGTTTTTACAAAGAATTGCACAACCGACTGTATGATTATAGACACCATCGTCAAAGTTTTCACTTAATACTTTAAGACCAATATCGATAAGTTTTTTATCAATATCATTTAATTCATATTTTTCCATTTAATTTCTCCATATAATGCAGGCGTGGAAGCCTGCCACTACGCGTTTTTTTAAGCACAAGTTAGTCCATAGTTAACTTAAAACCAATATTCTTGCATTTCCTTTAAAAATCCTTTTGTAATTGGATAGTTAGAGCTTTCACCGATTACTGAATCTATACCACAATAAGGACAAATTGCAGTCCCCTTTGAGTCATTAATCCACATTTCTATTTCATCTGGACTAAATATTTCTAAGCAAGAAAAGCAACCACATATTTTATCTTTTGTTAATTCATTCTGATGATTTGAGCAAAACTGATGAGCTTTAATTAATTCATTTTCAGTCATAATATTTTCTCCAATTCTTGGATTGTGGGCGATTCGTGAATCGCCCCTACGAAAAATAACATTTTAATTTATAAGCCGAAATGGATTATCCATTTGTTTTCGTTACAAGCTTGTGTTAAAATTTCTTTTAATTGTTGTAATTCGGATATATTTTCAATTACAGCAATAAACTTTTGCATTGATGATGGTGGAATGAGTGTGACACCACAATATGCAAGACCTTTTCCTGAAACATCAAGTGTATGCCAATATAAATCAATATCACTTAACCCTTCAAGAATGTTTTCTATATGGTCATCATTGACAGAAAGACAATTGTATTTATCGGGTTCGTATTCATCGCATCGTTGTCCCTTTTGAGGAGTTGTTTGCATAATTCCAAATTCATGAAAAGCCATATTTAAACCTCCAAATAGAATTATTCTGTTTTTTATTGTTCTTTTGTTTGATGTTTATGATTAATGAACAGATACAGGCAACGAGCAAAACGATTCCAATTGCAACATTTTCTTTGCTGATATGTTTTAAGATGACAATTGCAATACTTGCGACTATACCAACAATTGAGAAAATTATTCCAATATCATATACGTTGAGTTTTTTCATTGTCAAAGCTCATTAAAAATTAGTTTTTTGCCTTATCTATTAACTCATAAAGTATTCCCATTGCTTCGATTGGGGTTAATGTGTTAATATCCACTGTACGAAGTCTGTCCATAATGTATTCCCTTGAATTTGATTCAAAACTCATCTGGATTTCAGGCTCTTTTTCTTCCACTATATCAGCAACCATTTTTGGTTTCATCAGGTCGTTATCCTCAAGGGTTTTAAGAATTGCCTTTGCTCGTTTTATTACATTATCAGGTACACCTGCAAGTTTAGCGACTTCGATACCGTATGAGCCATCTGCACCACCACGGACAATTCTTCTTAAAAATGTTATATCGTCACCGCGTTTTTTAACTGCGATATTATAGTTTTTAACACCGCTGACTGTGCCTTCTAATTCCGATAATTCGTGATAATGTGTCGCAAAAAGTGTTTTTGCACCGATTCGTTTCTTATCTGCAATATGCTCAACAACTGAACGAGCAATACTCATACCGTCAAAAGTTGATGTGCCACGACCGATTTCATCAAGGATGATAAGGCTGTTCTTTGTGGCATATTTAAGAATTTCAGAAACTTCGTTCATTTCAACCATAAATGTTGACTGACCTGATGCCAAGTCATCAGACGCACCGACACGGGTAAAAATGCTATCCACAATGCCGATATCCGCTGATTTTGCAGGGACAAAACACCCCATCTGTGCCATAAGGACAATAATTGCGATTTGTCGCATATATGTTGACTTACCTGCCATATTAGGACCTGTGATAACAGCCATTCTGTTGTCTTCACAGTCAAGCAAAGTATCGTTTGGAACAAACATTGTCTTTTTCTGTAAAACTTCAACAACAGGATGTCTGCCCTCGGAAATTCTCACAATTCCTTTATCGTTTATATCAGGTCTTGTATAGTTGTTTTTGAGTGAAACTGTTGCAAATGAACAGAGTACATCAAGAAGTGCAATTGCGTGTGCAGTACGCTGTGTACGGAGATACTCACCTGCTATTTTCTTACGGATAGAATTGAAAATCTCATATTCAAGACCGACAATTCTTTCTTGAGCACCTAAAACTTTTGTTTCAAGTGTTTTGAGTTCTTCTGTAATATATCTTTCACAGTTTGAAAGTGTTTGTTTTCGAATATATGTATCAGGTACAAGCTCCTTATATGAGTTAAGGACTTCAAAGTAATAACCGAAAACCTTGTTATAACCGATTTTAAGTTTCTTGATACCTGTTTTTTCCTGTTCATCGGCTTCAAGTTTGGCAAGAATGCTCTTTCCACCATTTACAATGTCACGAAGTTCGTCAAGTTCTTTATTAAAACCATCTTTAATCATTCCACCTTCACGGACAGAGAATGGTGCATCTTCCTTAATTGCAACTTCGATAAGTGAACAGACATCGCTGAGAACATCAATTTCATCATAAATCGATTTAAGAAGATTGCAATTTGCATTTTTAAGGTTTTCTTTGAGCTTTGGTAACTTTTCAAGAGTTGTTTTAAGGGACAAAAGTTCCTTTGCGTTGGCAGTATTATACACAACTCTTGTCATAAGGCGTTCCATATCATAAACGCCCACTAAGAGTTCAGTTTCACCTTCAAGAAGTTCTGTATTTTTATAAAGTTCATCAACTGCATTAAGACGTTTTGAAATTTCAACACAGTCATAGAGTGGACGTTCAATAAATGAACGAAGCATACGCTTACCCATTGCAGTTTTTGTTTTATCAAGCACCCAGAGAAGTGAACCTTTTCTGTCCCTGTCACGCATTGTTTCAAGAAGTTCAAGATTACGGATTGCAGAAATACCAAGGCTCATAAGTTTGGCATCTGTATAAAAATTCACATTTTTAATATTCTCAAGGTCACGTTTTTGCGTTGAGCGAAGATAAGAGAGCGCTGCGCCCAATGCACATACTGCAGTTTCACGCTGATTAAGTGAAATTGTGCCTAAATCATTAGTCTGGAAATGCTCTTTACACAAGTTTTCTGCATTCCCGAAATCAAACTCTTCCATCAATAGCTCAACAGACGCTTCAAGTTTTTTTGATATGAAATCAGAAAGAGAATTAAATGAAACAACTTCTTTATTAAGAATAATTTCAGTTGGAAGATACCTTCCCATTTCATTTATAACTCTTTGTTCAACATTTTCTGAAAATTCTGTTAAATTGACCTCGCCTGTTGAAATATCGATAAAACACATACCAACTTTTCCGTTTGATGCACAAACAGAAGCAAGATAGTTATTCTTTGATTCATCAAGCATTGAACTTTCAATAACTGTACCTGGTGTTATAACACGGATAACATCACGTTTTACAATACCCTTTGCAGTTGCAGGGTCTTCCATCTGCTCACAGATTGCAACCTTATAACCTTTTGAAACAAGTCTTGCAATATATCCGTCAGCACTATGAAATGGTACACCACACATTGGTGCTCTTTCTTCCTCGCCACAATCACGGCCGGTAAGCACAAGTTCTAGCTCTTTTGATGCTGTTTTTGCATCATCAAAGAACATCTCATAAAAGTCACCAAGACGGAACATCAATATGGTGTCTTCATAATTCTGTTTTATTTGAAAATATTGTTGCATCATTGGTGAAAGTGCCATATCAGTAAATTCCTTCTTGATTAGTTTAGATTTTTGAGGGAATTATCTCTCCCTCCGTCAACGCTAACGCGTTGCCACCTCCCTCGTCAGAGGGAGGCAGAAACGATTTCATTAGTTAATTAGTGTGAGCAACCTTCGTCGCCACAGTCACAATGACAACCTGAACAGTCGCCACCACACTGATGTGCTTTAGGGTCACATGTGTCAGGGTCATCACCGTTAACACACATAGCAAGAATACCTGTAAGGTAGTTCATAAGTTCATCGATGTCCTGTCTTGCCTTTTCATAAGCCTGCATATTAGGATTCATCATGATTTCTGTGTAAACACCACGGAATTCTTCATCATAGGCCTTCATCTTGCCTTCATCAGGTTCTTCCTTTGATGCTTCATGCTGGTATGAAACCTGAATAAGCTGAATTTTGCTCATAAGTTCATTGAGCGCTGTATCCTTTTCGTTAGCTTCAATAGCTTTCTGCATTGCAAGATATCTTTCATCCTGCTGAATTGCTTTACCAAGTTCTCTTGTAAGTTTTTCGAGTGACATTTTGTTTTTGCTCCTTTATTTTTACTTTATTTTTATTTAATGAGTTCGCCACGAACGAGCCAGTTTAATGGTTCGGTCACTTTTACATGACAGAATTTACCTACTAAACTTTTATCGTCAGATGGAAATTCAATAATAACATTACCATCGGTTCTGCCTGCAAGGTACCCGTCGAGAGTTTTGCTATCACCCTCACAGAGTACACGATAGGTTTTACCTTTCATTTCTGCGCTGTGATTAGCTGCAATGCTTTCCTGCAAATCACAGAGCTCTTTAAACCATTTATTCTTTTCTTCATAAGTAACAGGGTCATCCATAAGTGATGCCTTCGTTCCCTTTCTGCTTGAGAAAATAAATGTGAAAAGTGAAGTATATCCCACTTCTTTTACAAGTGACAATGTGTCACAGAATTCTTCGTAAGTTTCACCGGGGAAACCGACAATTATATCACTTGTAAGTGAAAGTCCATCAATTTTATCCTTTGCATAGTTTATAAGTTCAAGATACTTCTCACGAGTGTATCGGCGATTCATTTCCTTTAAAATTCTGTTGTTACCAGATTGAACAGGAAGATGAATATGTTTTGATGCTTTTTCACACTCGGCGATTGTATCAATCAATTCCTTTGTACAATCCTTTGGATGTGAGGTCATAAAACGAATTGTAAACTCACCTGGAATATCATTAAGCTGACGAATAAGTTGCGAAAAGTTTATATCCTCATCAAGTCCTTTTCCGTAGGAATTCACATTTTGTCCAAGTAATGTAATATCCTTATACCCTTCAGAAACTATCTGCTTGAATTCTGCAATAACATCCGCTGATTTTCTACTTCTTTCTCTACCACGAACATAAGGTACAACACAGTATGTACAGAAATTATCGCAACCATACATAATCGGTAACCATGCCTTTGCAGAGTTATCACGAATTGCAGGAATGCCCTCAGCAACAGGATTAGTTTCTGTCATATCTGAGAAAACCCGTTTACCGCGAGTGAGATATTTTTTGAAGATTTCGGGTATCAGATACTGGTTATGAGTACCGAAAACAATATCAACATAAGGATAACTCTTATACAGCTTTTCACGGATATGCTCCTGTTGCATCATACAACCGCACAAAGCGATTATAAGATTAGGATTTGACTGTTTCAACTTCTTGATTGCACCTACATTACCGAAAACTCTGTCCTCGGCATGTTCACGGATTGCACAGGTATTATAAAGAATCAGGTCGGCTTCTTCCTTTTTTTCAGTCATAGTATATCCCATCAAGGAAAGTAAGCCCTTTATTCTTTCACTGTCGGCAACATTACCCTGGCAACCATAGGTATGGACAAAAGCTTTTGGCGTTGTGCCGTGACGGAGAAGTAATAACTCACTTACGTCACCGGCTATATTCTTTTGTAATTCAATCTGTTCGCTTGATACAAAGTTTGTCAAAATTATACTTCCTTAATATAAATTGAGAGTAAGAATGAAAGAACATCCTTATAAACAACATCTCTGTCTGTTTCATTGAGAATTTCGTGTCTCATTCCGGGATAGAGAATTGTTGTTGGTTCAATTCCGGCACCAACAAGACTGTCAGCAACTGCTAACACACCTTTACCATTCATACCAACAGGGTCATTTGCACCTGAAATAATCATAACCGGTAATTCCTTGGGGATTCTGAAAGCCCAATCTGAGTCACATGCTTCACGCATAAGGTTATAGATATCACGATAACCCGCGAGAGTATATGTAAAGCCACAAAGTTCGTCATTTGAATATGCAAGACGATTTTCAGCATTTTCTGAAAGCCATGCAAGTGGATTTTCCTTATCTGTGCCCATCATCGAGAAGCCCTTGTTCATAATTTCAGCCATCTTGTCAACTCTTCTCATAAGACCATATTTATTAACAAGCATATCAATAAGGTCAACACCTGCATTGATAATGTCAGGCATATCACCTGTACCACAGAGAATCATACCGTCAAGCTCGTATCCAAAATGAACGGAATATACTCTTGCACAGAATGAACCCATTGAATGGCCAAAAAGAAAATATGGAATATCAGGGTTTCTCTTTTTCATAATCTTTGTAAGAATATGCATATCGTCAACAAGTCGTTTGTCGCCATTCACATCACCCATATAACCAATCTGATAACGATCGTCAATGCTCTTGCCGTGACCCAAATGGTCGTTACCACAAACCACAAAACCGTTTGCTGCAAGAAAACGTGCAAATTCGTCATAACGAGCTATATGTTCAGCCATTCCGTGAGTGAGCTGAACAATACCAACCGGTGTCAATTCGTCATCTTCCCAGATAAGTGTTCTGATTTTATTAAGTCCGTTTGATGAGTTGAAATAAGCCTCTTTTCTAACCAATGCCATAACATAATCCTCCAAACTGCATACTTCTGCATAATAATAGTTAGATTATACTACAAAACTGCTTTTTTGTCATTAAAAAAATATAAAATTTTTAATTTTTTAATTTTTGTATGAATTACTATTTACTTTATCTTTTTGTAAAAATTTTTATTAAACTTAATTAAATAAAACTGTTTATTTTACCATTTCCGACCAGAAATTCGAATAATGTTTCCTTTTAATTGGAAATCCTAGATTTGCAGTAAAATCGTGTTTATGATATAATACAAAAAAAGATTAAATAAGGAGTGAAAACTATGACATACGAGCAGGTTGTTGCAAAAGTTAAGGCAAAATTTGCAGACGTAGATGCTTCTGCTATTGATGGAGTTGTTGCTTTACAGATTAACCTTGAAGGTAAGAATTTAAATGGTATATTCTATATTGAAGTTAAGGACCACAACGTTAATGTAGAGCCATATGAATACTATGACAGGCACGCTATTGTAACTATCAACCCAACAAACCTTATGAAGCTTGTTGACGGTAAGCTTGACCCTATTGAAGCATATAACAAGGGCAAGGTTACTGTTGAGGGTGACGCGGGTGCTGTGCTTACAGTTATGAATCTTGTAAAATAAGATTTGTGCAAAAAAAATTAAGGAACAGTTCAATCGAACTGCTCCTTTTTTTATTTTATTATGTAATTAATAATGTGCTACACCACAACCACAGTACTTGTTTGTGCCGAAAAGTTTGTTAAAGAATGCCGCGATATTCCAGAAAAATCCCAAAATACCTGACTGGTGGCAAATGTGATTACATTCTGTTGTTGATTCACCACAAGTATCGCAGATACCGTCAAAATCAGCATCAATATGCAAATGATAATTATAGTGAATTTTAGCGTTAAGAATAGGGTCATTATAGTCTTTAATTACAACTTCTGACCACTGTTTCGCTGAACCAGTATAATAAACATCTGTGATATTTGATGAAGTGGAAAATGTATTAGCACCAATCTCGGTTATGCTTTGAGGGATTACAACACATTCGAGACCTGTACAGCCTGAAAATGCCATATAGCCAATTTTTGTTACAGTCTCTGGAATTGAAACAAAAGTCACATAGTCAAATGCTGTAAAGGAAAAAGAGCCAACTGATGTAACTCCATATTCAATAATAATAGTTTTTGCTTTATGTCTTAAATCCTCCCAAGGACGTGCAGGAATTACAACTCCATAATTGTCCATCTTACCTGTACCAGAAATTGTTAATGTTTCTGTTTCTTCGTCGAATTCCCAAACAAGGTCATCACCACATGTGCCCGAAATAGTTTCTGCACTTACTGTCATTGGAATAACAGATAATAGCATCACAACGGATAAAACAACTGAAATAATTTTGTAGGCTTTTGTCATATAATCATCTCCAATTAAATTTGTCGAGTTATGATAACACAAAAACATAATTTTTGCAAGTAGATGAGATTGGGGAATTATTCGATAATCCTTAGAATGACTATAAAAATTTTCTTTACATTTTATAGTTATGTGATATAATTTTTTGATTAAAATACACTTTTAAAGTGAGATGATATTATGTCTGAACCAATTACAGCTATTATTGTTGGTGCAGGTCACAGAGCATTGGTTTACTCTGAACTTGCAATAACAAATCCTGAACTTTTAAAAATCGTGGGTGTTGCTGACCCAAATCCTTTAAGAA
>JAZNLY010000140.1:0-7410 GCA_045579305.1 Candidatus Fimenecus sp.
AAATTGGAGTTTGTCGATGTGAGTGCAGAGTGCAGAATTCAGAATGCAGAATTATGGAACTGCGTTGCGATTTTAAAGAACAACCAATATGGTGTAGCGGTAGGGCGGGGTCTTGACCCCGCCGAAAAGCGACATATAAACCAACAACTATCATAATAGAATGTAAATAACAACACGAAAAAAACAAAAGAAAAAAGCGGAGCCATTACTGACTCCGCAAATTTGCATGTTTGATTATTTAAGGTTAGCCTTGAGTGTTTCAAGTTCTGCCTTAAGTGTTTCAGGAAGCTTGTCACCGAACTTAGCATAGAATTCTGCGATGCCTTCTGCTTCGTTTGCCCAGAGAGCCTTATCAACGTCAAGAATGCTTTCAAGTGATTCAAGTGAAACTTCACCTTCAAGACCTTCGATATTGATATCCTTAGCGAATGGCAAGTAACCGATAGCTGTTTCCTGAGCATCTACTTCGCCTTCGCAACGCTTGATAATCCATTCGAGAACACGAAGGTTATCACCGAAACCAGGCCACATGAAGTTGCCTTCGTCGTCTTTTCTGAACCAGTTAACATTGAAGATTTTTGGAGCTTTGTCAGCATCAAGAGTCTTACCAATGTCAATCCAGTGCTGCCAGTAGTCACCCATATTGTAACCACAGAATGGAAGCATAGCCATTGGGTCACGACGAACAACACCTACTGCACCTGCTGCAGCTGCTGTTGTTTCAGAAGCCATGATTGAACCAACGAATACACCGTGGTTCCAGTCACGTGACTGGTATACGAGCGGAGCAAGCTTTGCACGACGACCACCGAATACGAAAGCAGAGATTGGAACACCTGCCGGGTTTTCGAATTCAGAGCTGATGCAAGGACAGTTAACAGCAGGAGCTGTGAAACGGCTGTTTGGATGAGCAAGGTTTTTGCCTTCTGCTTTCCATTCAACACCATTTGTTTCAATACCTGTCCATTCAACTGCATTTACAGGTGGGTTCTTGTCAAGACCTTCCCACCAAACTGTATTATCGTCAAGGTTACGAGCAACGTTTGTGAAGATTGTGCCCTTCTTTGTTGATGCAAGAGCATTTGGATTTGACTTAACGTTTGTACCGGGAGCAACACCGAAGAAACCGTTTTCCGGGTTGATAGCGTAAAGACGACCGTCAGGACCTTTTCTAATCCATGAAATATCGTCACCTACACACCATACTTTGTAACCCTTTGAAAGGTATCCTTCCGGTGGAATAAGCATAGCAAGGTTTGTCTTACCACATGCTGATGGGAAAGCAGCACAGATGTACTTAACTTCACCCTTTGGATTTTCGATACCAAGGATAAGCATGTGTTCAGCCTGCCAACCTTCGTTCTTACCCTGATATGAAGCAATACGAAGAGCAAAGCACTTTTTACCAAGAAGAACGTTTCCGCCGTAACCGGAGTTTACTGAAATGATTGTGTTATCTTCCGGGAACTGGCAAATCCATCTCTTTTCAGCGTCGATGTCGCAACGGCAATGAAGACCACGAACCCAGTCGTAGCTTTCGTCACCGAAAGCTTCCATAACTGCCTTACCAACACGAGTCATAATTACCATGTTAAGAACAACATAGATTGAGTCTGTAAGCTCGATACCTACTTTTGCAAGAGGTGAACCGATAGGGCCCATTGAATAAGGGATAACATACATTGTTCTGCCCTTGTAGCTGTCCTTAGCAATATCATAAAGCATAGCGTATGCTTTTTCAGGGTCCATCCAATGGTTTGTTGGACCTGCATCTTCTTCTTTCTTTGAGCAGATAAGAGTTCTGTCCTCAACACGAGCAACGTCGTTTACTGCTGTTTTGTGGTAATAACAGTCAGGAAGAAGGTCCTGATTAAGTTTTACCATTTCACCAGTTGAACATGCTTCTGCACGAAGAGCTTCAATCTGTTCTTCACTACCGTCAATCCAAACGATATTGTCAGGTTTAACAAGTTCTACCTGTTTGTCAATCCACTCAAGAATTGACTTGTTCTTTGTGAGTGCCATAGTTGTTTACTCCTTTATATAAATTCTAAATTGATACCAAAATAAGCCAATCTCACCTATTTTGAATTATTATATACCAAATCCTGCAAATTTTCAATAGTTAAAATGATAACAAAATGTCTATCAACCACATGCATTTTATTGTGTATTATATATACAATTAATAGAAAAGTCAGTTTTCGTAGTCTTTTTCAATGTCAGCTGTCGCTTTGCCGTTTAAATCCATTTGGGCAATTGTACCCTTCAGAAATTCAAAATAGCCCTGTGCCCCGACCATTGCACCATTGTCACCACAAAGGGATAAATCAGGCAGATATAAGTCCCAACCCTTTTCTTCTGCAAGTTTTTCCATTCTGCTACGAAGAACGGAGTTTGCAGAAACACCACCTGCAAGTACAAGTGTTTTTTCATTGTGCAACTCCATAGCCTTGACTGTATTATCTGCAAGAGAAATTACAACTGCATTGATAAAAGATGCACCAACATCGGCAGTTTCCAATGTTTCGCCCTTTTGTGTTGCATTATGGACAAGGTTTATAACCGATGTTTTAAGTCCTGAAAAACTGAAATCAAGGGGACTGCCATCAACACGAGGTTTTGGGAATTTATACTTTGTATTATCCCCATTTTTTGAGATTTTATCAAGATTTACACCGCCCGGATAAGGAAGTCCCAATGTACGTGCAGCCTTATCCATAGCCTCACCTGCTGCATCGTCACGAGTACGGCCAATAACTTCAAAATCTGTGTAATCATTCACTTTGCAAAGAAGTGTATTACCACCCGACACCACAAGGCACATAAAAGGTGGTTTTAAGTCCTTATGGGTGATATAGTTTGCAGCGATATGTGAACGGAGATGATGTACGGGTATGAGTGGCTTGCCACTTGCCAATGACAGACCTTTCGCATAGTTTACACCAACAAGCAAGGCTCCGATGAGTCCCGGTGCATAAGTAACTGCAATTCCGTCAATATCATCGAGAGTACAACTCGCATCTGTAAGTGCTTTTTCAACCACTGCAGAGATATTTTCCGTATGTAATCTTGATGCGATTTCAGGCACAACTCCACCAAATATTTTATGCTTTTCAATCTGTGTTGATACTGCATTTGATAAAACAACTCTACCGTCTTCCACGACGGCTGCTGCAGTTTCGTCACATGAGCTTTCGATTGCTAAAATTTTCATAGTTATTCCTCAATATAGTATGTATAGATTAACGCATCTTCTGTAGGTTTTGAGTAGAAATTCTTTCTCTCACCAATAAGTTTAAACCCACATTTTTCGTACAATTTAATGGCATTTTCGTTTGATTTTCTCACTTCAAGAGTGATGAAAAATGCTCTTTCCGTTTCACTTTGCTTAATTAAGTGATTTACAAGGATTTGCCCGTAGCCTTTGCCACGATATCTGCCATTCACTGCAACATTTGTGATGTAAACCTCGTTGCAGATGTTGTTGGCACCGATATAACCGAGCAACTTTTCTGTATCACGAAGCACATAGAATCTTGCAGTTTCGTTTGTCAGTTCATCTCTTAATGAATTCTCACTCCAAGGTTCGGAAAAACACTCTTTTTCCAACTCTGCAATTTCAGTAATATCACTTTCCGTCATTTCACGGACAGTTGTGGTGTTCTGAATTTTTTCGAGAATAAAACTGAACTGACTTTCAAGTTGTCTTGCACATTCTTCATAAACCTCAATCGGTCTGCCGAATGGGTCGGGCACATTCAAAACTACAATTTTGTTTTCGTCACAATGGCGTGCCAAAATCTGTTTATGAGAATCACTCATACAGAAAAACAAATCGGTTGTAAGAAGATGTTCAGGGTTAATATTTCTTGCTCTGTGGTCTGAAATATCGACTCCCCTGCTACCTGCTACGAGAATTGAGTTAATGCTTACTCCATCACCCGGAAACGCACCCACACCGGCACTCGTAACCTCTATATCACTTATATTATTTTCTTTTAAATATTTTCTGAATAATCCCTCTGCTAAGGGACTTCTGCAGGTGTTACCACTGCATATAAACATAATTTTTTTCATAATTTTATGTTTCATCCATAAACATATTGATTTTCTTGATTTCTACATCTTTAAGAGATAAATATTCTTCTGAATTTCTTATATAATCAAAAATATCTGTTTCCCCACCAAAACACCATTCACTCTGATTGTAATTTTTAGTCAGGTTACTTGGAGTATATAAAACATCAAGATGTATTTGATAATATTCGTCATCCTCGTTTGGAAACTGTCTTACCAACGAGAAATAAAACAACGGCTCACCAGAAAAATCAAATGTACCTGTTTCGAATAAAATACCATCATCATCCTTGTCCACATTTTCAAGAGATACTTTGCACATATCTTCAAATGCAGTTACTAAATCTTCTAAATTGTTTTTATTGGCAACATTATTTTTTAATAAATCAAAGATATTCATTTTGTTTTCTCCATAGTTTTATGTTTTATTACGGGCGATTCGTGAATTGCCCCTACGAGATTAACCTTTAGCGTCATACCAAGTCTTGCCTGTATTTACATCTGCTCGAAGTCTTACTTTCATCTGGCAAGCATTTTCCATTTCTTCTGAGAGGATTTTTGCTGCTTTTTCGATTTCGTTTTCAGGTGCTTCAACAATCAATTCGTCGTGTACTTGCAAAATGAGTTTAGCATTCATTTTTTCTTCTTTAAGACGGTTATAAACACGCACCATTGCAATTTTGATAATATCCGCAGCAGTACCCTGAATAGGCATATTTCTCGCTACTCGTTCACCGAATGCACGGAGCATTCCGTTTGAAGAATTGAGTTCAGGCAAATATCTTCTTCTGCCCCAGAGTGTTGAAACATAGCCTTTCTCTTTTGCTTCTTTTGCAACTGTTTCCATATATTTGTCAACACCTGCATAGTGACGAAGATAGCCTTTTATATAATCGTCTGCCTCTTTTCGTGTGACACCGATATCCTTTGCAAGTGAGAATGCACCGATACCGTAAACGATACCGAAATTAACTGCCTTTGCACGACTTCTCATAAGTGGTGTCACCAACTGTATGGGCATATTGAACACCTGAGAAGCAGTAACAGTATGAATATCAACTTCGTCATTAAAGGCTTTCAGCATTTCTTCGTCATCAGCAATATGTGAAAGCACACGAAGTTCAATCTGTGAATAGTCCGCATCTGCTAAAAGACAACCGTCTTTCGCAATAAAAAATTTTCGCATTTCACGACCAATTTCTTTTCGTACCGGAATATTCTGAAGATTTGGCTCTGTTGATGAAATTCTACCTGTTCTCGTTTCTGTCTGGATAAATGACGAATGAATTCTTCCGTCTTCACCGATAACCTTCAGAAGTCCCTCACAGTATGTGGAATAAAGCTTTGAAAGTGTTCTGAACCATAATATTTTTTCTATAATCGGATTTTCATTCTGCAGACTTTCAAGAACATCTGCATTTGTCGAATAGCCACTCTTTGTCTTTTTCTTTGCAGGAAGTCCCATTTTTTCAAAGAGAATTACACCCAACTGTTTAGGTGAATTGATATTGAATTCCTCACCTGCAAGTTCATATATTTCTTCCTGGATTTGTTTTAATTCACCGCTTATTTTCTGTGTGAAATCTGCAATTCCTTTACGGTCAACCATAAAGCCAAGATGTTCCATACTTGCCAGAACTTCTGCAAGTGGCATTTCCACGTTATAAAGAAGATATTCCTGATTGTTTGCTTCGATTTCGGTTGTAAGTCTTGTACTTACTGATTTCATTACTGCACAATCTACTGCAAGTTGCAAATCTGTTTTCACCTTTGGAATTGGTGCTTTGTATTCCTCACAAAGTCGCAAAGGATTATATCCGTTTGCCGACGGATTAAGAATATATCCTGCAAGGGATGTATCAAGTGCCATACCCTTGATTTCCACTTTATTAAGAAATGCGAAACGATATAAAAGCTTTGAGTTGTCAGTATATTTCCTGATGCTTTCATCTTCAAGAATTGCTTTTACAAACTCAAAATAGCCGAAATGCATTGGCTCAAGATGGTAAACTGTATTTTCACAAAGGAAACAGAAGGATGGGTTGTCCAAGTCCTTGTAATCAGCAGTAAAATATGCACTTTTTTCTGCTATGATTTTGTTTAAAAGTTCATTTATGTCAAAGTCTGTCACAAAGTCAAGCTCTTTTGTTTTTTCTTCCTTTTTCTCAACTGATGTAGGCGCTGAAAAATTGAGTTTTTCAATGATTTTGAACATTTCAAGGTCAGCAAGCATTGCTCTTGCCTTGCTTTCGTCAACATCCTGCACCACAAAATCTGAAAGTTCATATTCAATAGGCACATTGTTGATAATTGTACCGAGAATGTAACTCAAAAATGCCTTTTCCTTGTCATTTAAAAGTTTATTTTTAAGGTTTTCCTTGATTTCAAGAGTATCGATATTATCATAAATATTCTTGATTGTACCAAATTTCTGAATAAGGTCACCTGCTGTCTTCTGACCGACACCTGTAACACCCGGAATACAGTCGGACGCATCACCCTGAAGTGCTTTAATATCAATCATCTGTAATGGAGTTACGCCATATTCCTCCATTATTCTTGCAGGGGTATATGTTTCAGTTGTGGTTGTGCCCATTTTTGTATGTGGAAGCAAAACTGTAACATTATCACGGATTAACTGGAATGAGTCACGGTCACCTGTTGCGATAAAGCATTCATTTCCGTCCTTACACATTTCGGCTACTGTACCGAGAATGTCGTCTGCCTCATAGCCTTCAAGAGATATGATTTTATAACCCAAAGCGGTAAGAAGTTCTTTGAGTACAGGTAACTGTTGTGCCAATTCAGGTGGCATACCGTGACGATTTGCCTTGTATCCGTCATACATTTTGTGACGGAATGTAGGTGCTTTAAGGTCGAAAGCAATAGCCACACCATCGGGCTTTACCTCGTCAGAAAGTTTCATTAAAATAGTCAGAAAACCATAGATACCATTTGTGAATCTGCCGTCTTTTGTTGACAAAGCACGGATACCATAAAAGGCTCTGTTCAATATGCTGTTACCGTCAATTGCTAATATCTTCATTTCATATCACCAAAAAATTTATAATTATAAATATTATAACATAATTATGAAATAAATACCATATAAAAACCATAAAATTCAAACAATTAAATCGGAGTTTATCGATTGAATGTAGAATTCAGAATGCAGAATTCAGAATTATGGAACTGCGTTGCGATTTTAAAAAACAACCAATATGGTGTAGCGGTAGGGCGGGGTCTTGACCCCGCCGTTGTTGGATTCCCTATTACTTTTCGGCGGCAGCAAGCTACCGCCCTACCATATTCTATGAATTAAACTTTCCC
>JAZNLY010000141.1:0-2684 GCA_045579305.1 Candidatus Fimenecus sp.
CTTTTCACGATGTTCAAAGTTACCCTTGTTCATATTGTCGATACGAAGATTCATATCATCAAGACTTTTTTTAACATCCTCACGGATTTCCTTGTTGGAATTCTGATTTTCCATACGGATTCTGTGAAATTCATCACCCATATTTTTGCTTATGTAATCAAGCTTTTGCTCGAGTGAATCGTTTCCATTGTTGTTCTTTGAATTTTTGAGGACACCGGAAACAAGAATAACAGAAAGGGAAGATAAAATAACTGAAAGAACCAATAAAATAGTATCTGGTTGCATAATAATCTCCTTACATTAAGAAATATATATGTATTATAACAGAATAATAAAATAAAAGATATATTTTTATAAAAAATTTGCCAGAAATATAGCCAGAATATGTTTTCTTTGGTATAATAACGGATGGTGAATGATATGTTTAAGAAAATTATCAGTATTTTTATAGCTTTTGTCCTTCTTCTGACCTGTTTCGCAGGATGTAAAGAAGAGACAGAGGAGGTATATCTCGGTTGTGCCGTATCAAAAATGCCTCGTTATTTTGACCCTCAGGTGGCGGACAGTACAGCTGAAAGAATGGTAGCTGCCAATATTTTTGACGGCCTTTTTAAGCTTGACGAAAAAGGTGAACTGCAGAAATGTGTTGCAAAGGACTACAAGGTATCTCCGGATGGCCTTGTTTACACTTTTTATCTTAATGATAATTACAAATATTTTATTTCTGAAAAAACACAGGAGTTCATAAAAGAAAAGGGGGCATCAATTCATCAGCTTGTTACAGCGAATGATTTCGTTTTTGCCATTAAACGAGCTGTGATGCCTGAAACAAATGCTCCTGATTATGACCTGCTTTTAAATATAAAAAATGCGAAGCTTATACGAAGTGGTGAGCTGACAATAGATGAACTCGGTATCAGGGCAATCAACAACCATACTCTTGAAATTCAGTTGGAAGAAAAGTCGGCGGATTTCATTTATGTGTTGGCGAAGCCTGTCACATTTCCTTGTAATGAAGCATTTTTTAACCTGACAAAGGGCAGATATGGACTTGATAAGCATTATATTGTTTCAAACGGAAGTTTTTATCTTTCAGACATTAAAGATGGTGAATCAGTTCGTTTTTCAAAGAATGAAGATTACACAGGTGCTTTTAAAGCACAGCCTACATCTGTCAGACTTTATGTGAATAAGGATGAGGTTGATATTGCAAAGAAACTTGATGAAGGCACATATGATATAGGATTTTTTACAAAAGACAGTGCTATTGCTGAATTGGGAAGAAAAACCACAAAAACAAATCTTCCTAATATTACAACATCGCTTGTTTTCAATATGAACAAAGTAAAATTCCAGAATGTGAATCTCAGAACAGGTCTGGTTTCTGCTGTGGATGTAGCATCTGTGGTGAAAAAACCTGCAAAAAAACTTATCTCAACATATTATAATCTGTCAAATGTAAGTGTTGAAAAGCTTTCTTTTAATGCAGGAAATGCAAAGACAAGCATGATAACTGCATTTGATGAATTGAAAATAGACAAACTGACTGTGGATATTCTCTGTACAGAAAAATATCAGGAAATGGCAAAAGCTATTATAAGCTCATGGCAGACAAATATCGGTGTTGAACTTAACGGAAAAATCACTGTGGTAGACGAAACCGAATTCAAAGCAAAGATAAATGCAGGGGAATATGACACAGCAATTTATCCTTTAGTGGTTGATTCAAATCAGACGACGGACTTTTTGTCAATATTCAAAACAGGAAGTGCACAGAATGCATTCGGTTATACCTCGGAAGAATATGACCGTCAGATTGAGGAGACAATCTCAGTGCCTACAAAAGGAAAGGCTGCTGTATGTGAAAGCTTTCTTCTCAAAAATGCAGTTGTTCTTCCTTTGCAATATGAAAACACAGTAATGGCAATGTCAGAGGGTACAAGTGGTATTTATTTTGCAGGAGACAGTGCAAATGTTTATTTCTATAAAGGACTGACACAATGACAATAAAAAGAAAAATATACATAGCCTTTTCGTGGGCATTGACTCTGGTGATGCTGTGTTTCATATTCAGCCTTTCTGCACAGGATGCAGAGGAATCAAAGGAATTGAGTGATTCTCTTGTTGGTAAAATATTTCAGTGGCTTGAAGTGTACATTGACGGGGAGCTGATTCGCAAATTTGCCCATATGCTCGAGTTTACAGCCCTTGCCTTCAGTCTTGGTAACAGTATTTTTGCTACCTGGGAAACAAAAAGAGCAGTCTGGATATCACTGGGATTGACTGTGCTTTGTGCAATCGGTGATGAAATTCATCAGATTTTCGTACCTGGCAGAGCCTTTCAGTTAAGCGATATTTTAATTGACAGTATTGGTGCAGTAATCGGTATTGTCACATATCTCATATTATATAAAATCCATTTGTTTATAAAGGAAAGAGGAAACAAAAATGGCAGTATTGAAACCATTTAAAGCAGTAAGACCAAAAGACGAATACGCATCATTGGTTGGTGCATTACCTTATGATGTTATGAATTCAGAAGAAGCAAGAGAAATGGTAAAGGATAAGCCATATTCATTCTTGCACGTGGACAAAGCAGAAGTTGACTTGCCACAGGGAATTGACATTTATTCAGCGGAGGTTTATGGAAAAGCAAAGGAAAACCTTGATGCTTTGAGTGAAAA
>JAZNLY010000142.1:0-3854 GCA_045579305.1 Candidatus Fimenecus sp.
CCATTTCATTGCTTCCTTTGCACCGATTGCATCGATTTGGTTGTAATACTCTGTTACGATTTCTGTAAGGTCAGAAAGGTCGGATTGCCACAACGAAGTCTTTTTGAGTATATCAGCAATATTATCCTTTTTCATTGTTGCAACAACATCTGCATTGTCATCAGGGATATCATTTTTATAGAAATAAATAAGATTTGCCAATGCAAGGGTCAGTCCCTTTGGCGCATAGCCATTCTTCTTTTTGTATTCAAGAAGTGTTGGAAGAACACGAACGGAGAATTTACTTACAGAGTTAAGTGCGATTGAACGCCATTTATGTTGGATATATGGGTTTTTAAATCGGTCAAAAACAGAATTTGCAAATGAAACGCTTTCATCATTTTCACCGATTGTAGGAAGAATTTCTTCTTTCATGCATTTGTTAAGAAAAGCATAAGTAACTTCGTCATTCATTGCTTCGCCTACTGTTTCGATACCGGAAAGTAAAGCACCTGCAACAAGTGAAGTGTGAGCACCATTTAAAATTCTCACCTTGATTTTCTTATATGGTTTTGCATTGTCAGTCCATACAACATTAAACCCTGCTTTTTTTAATGGGAATTCATTTTCAAAATCACCTTCGATAACCCAAAGATGGAAGATTTCAGCTGTATCAAGGAATTTGTCATCAGGATGAGCATCTTTTGTTTCATCGTTTGGATAACCTGTAACAATTCTGTCAACAAGAGTATTCACAAAGTAATTTTCATTTTCCAACCAATCTACAAATTCTGCTTCAAGATTCCAAAGTTTTGCGTATTTAAGTACACATTTTTTAAGTTCAGCACCATTGTTATCAATAAGTTCACAAGAAAGAATGATAAATCCATTAAATCCATTCTTGAATCTTCTGTAAAGAAGTTGAGTGAGTTTCCCAGGGAATGACATTGCTGGTTTATCGTCAAATTTACAAGTGTCAACAAATTCAATACCCGCTTCAGTTGTGTTTGAAACAATAAAACGGAAATCGGGATTGTCTGCCAAAGCCATATAATCTTCAAAGTTTTTATATGGGTCAACACATCTTGATATTGATTCAACAAATGTGTGTTCTTTCACAATTTTACCATTCCGGATTCCTCTTAAATAGAGGTTATATTTACAATCCTGTTCATTAAATTCTGCAACTCTGCCCATTGGAATTGGCTGAACAACGACTGCTTTTCCGTCATATAGACCTTTTTCATTCATTTTATGAAGAAAATAATCGAAAAATCCACGAAGAAAGTTACCTTCCCCAAATTGAATTACTGTTTCTCTCATATCAGTCACCTATTTTAATAAGAAGTTTTGCAAGAGTACCATCATTATTTGCCAATGCTTTAAACGCATCAAGGGAATTATCCATATCATAGATACCGCTAACCATTTTCATAGGGTCTGCTTTTTTATTTGCAACGATATCAATTAAGTTGATAAAATCGTCTTTTAATGCATTTCGACTACCGTGAATGTTCAATTCCTTCTTAAGGATAATTGAGTGAATAAAGCTTGTTTCACGCTTACCATTACCGATAAGAATGATATTAGCAGCAAACGCAGCGCTATCGATACATCCTAAAAATGTTTCAGGAGCACCGCAAGCCTCAATGCACACGTCAAAGCCGTTACCATTTGTAAATTCCTTTGTAAATTCTTCAAGAGATTGTGTTTTTGTATTAACTACCGCATCTGCGCCATATTCAGTTGCCAAAGCAAGACGATTATCGAGAATATCGGCAACTACAATTTTATTGCATTTCTGTTTTGCTGCCAAAAGTGCGAAAAGACCGATAGGACCTGCACCAATTACAAGAACATTGTCAGTTTCTTTAATAGTTGCACGGGAAACTGCATGTTGTGAAATAGCGAAAGGTTCAATAAGTGCTAATTCTTGTGCAGAAAGACCTTTACCGTCATAAATTCGGTGGACAGGCATTGAGATATATTCACAGAATGCACCGTCACGCTGAACACCCATTGTCTGGTTATCTGTACAACAGTTTACAAAACCACGTTCACAACTATAACATGTACCACAGTTGAAATATGGGTTACAAGTAACAATATCCCCTGCTTTAAGACCTTTGTCATTTTCAGGAATTGATACAATTTCAGCTGAAAACTCGTGACCCGGAATTCTTGGATATGTTGTAAATGGCTGGTTGCCTGTAAATGATGCCACATCAGCACCACAGATGCCTACATATTTAACTTTGAGAAGTGCCTCGCCATCCTTAACCTCAGGCATTGGTACTTCACGGATTTCAATTTCATTTGGATTTGGAATTACTATTGCTTTCATTTTCATTTACTCTCTTCTATATAGTTTTTGTTCCAGATAACACCTGTCTTTAGTGGTGCACCTTTACAGAATATTTTGTTTTCATAAGCGTCAAGTGGGTCACTGATGAATTCATCTTTATCAATCAACTCAACCACCTCGTCATAACGTGAATCAACAAGAATTTCTATTGCCTTTTCCATATGTGACTGACGAAAGTTAATTGATGCAAAAATAAGATGATTTTCAAAGCCGAATGGCATTGTATCATATTGCACAACAGGTCCTAATGAAAAACTATTGTATACACCGTTACATCCAAGGACTTTATGTTGAAATGCAATTCTATGTTCCACATTACTGCCACTTGTCCCAACAAACATTGTTGCTCTGCCACCGATTTTTTCCATAATCTTATGTGCAGTTTCTTCTTCAGTAAGACCATTTGTACAAAGGTAATCAGCACCTGCAATTTCCTTTGAATAAACAACTTTTTTGCAGTTTTCATCACTTCTGCCTACAAATAAAATCTGTGAATCAGGATGATTTCTCTTAATCTGGTCAGCAATAAAAAGTCCCGTCATTCCAAGGCCAAAAACTACTGTTTTTGCGAAAATATTGTCTTTAGCGAGGTTCCTTGCTTCTGCTTCAGAGCATTTGTGCTTTGCCATTTCAACTCGGAAATTCTGTGCCTCACCTAAATCTTCCATTCTTTCAAGCTGGAAAATAGCACATGCATAAGGGTCGGCAAAAGAAAGTTTTTTTGCTACTGATAATGGTAGTTTTTCGAGTTTTTCGTATTTTTCGGGTAAGTGTAAGAGCATATCAGGATTGAAGTAGTTTTTGTCACAGAAAAGCCCATCAGCCTTATCACAACCATATTCAAAATATGTTTCATCTTCCGTATAACGAGTTGGGTCGAAACTATCGCCACCACGAATAAGAACAATTGCAAATCTGTTTTCAGAAGGTACCCATACAACACCTTCGTGACCATTTATAAGACGGTTTTCACCTTCAGGAAATTTTGCTGAAAGTTTACTGTCCTTACCCATTTTCATAAGTTCAAAGTCAGTGCCACAAAAACCCTGGAAAACAGGAAATGCTTCAATTCCTTTATATAAAGGCTCACCACGAAGTCTTTGTCTTTCTGGATTTATTAAGTTGATTTCACCATATTTGATTGGAAAATCTTTATTATTCTGAAAATATGTACCATAGGTTTTCATAAAACAATTCCGTCCTTTTTTATAAAATACACTAATCATTGGTATTATACTACATACAAACAGTAATTGCACGACTTTTTTACGTAGAATATGTAACAAATTGGAGTTTGTCGGAATGAAAGATAAAGTTATTTATGGCTCCTTCTGACGAGAGACGTAAACCAGTATAATCAGTCATTTTGAGCCGTCGACCAAAAATCTCTTTCAAAAACGATATATAAGTAAAAATTCTTAACTGCGTTCAAAATGACCTCCTCTTTTTAATTACATATTAAATAACGGCGGAGTAAAAGCCCCGCCGTATCATTTAGTGTATTTAATTA
>JAZNLY010000143.1:0-13573 GCA_045579305.1 Candidatus Fimenecus sp.
TTCAGTGATAAGTTTGATGGCATTTTTGTCTATTTCTCTTGGTGAAATTTCTTTCATAAAAACAACTCCTTTTTAAATATATATGCTTCATTAAAAGAAAAAGTCGGGGGGAACCCGACTTTTTAAATTAGTTACCTGCAGAGTAGTTGGGAGCTTCTTTGGTGATGAATACATCGTGAGGATGGCTCTCGATAAGACCTGCATTTGTGATTCTGATAAACTGAGCTTTTTCTTTGAGCTCGTCAATAGTAGCACAACCACAGTAACCCATACCTGAACGAAGACCGCCCATCATCTGATAAATTGTGTCTGAAAGAAGTCCCTTATAAGGCACACGACCTTCAACACCTTCCGGAACAAGTTTTTTGTTGTTTGCCTGGAAGTATCTGTCCTTTGAACCATTGTTCATGGCAGCAATACTACCCATACCACGATAAACCTTGAACTGACGTCCCTGATAGATTTCGCTTTCACCCGGGGACTCTTCACAACCTGCAACAAGTGAGCCAACCATAATAGCAGAAGCACCTGCAGCAATAGCCTTAACAATTTCACCTGAATACTTGATACCACCGTCAGCAATTACTGTAATTCCGTGCTTTGCAGCTTCGTTTGCTGAATCATAAACAGCAGTAATCTGTGGAACACCGATACCTGCAACAACTCTGGTTGTACAGATTGAGCCGGGGCCGATACCAACCTTAACACAGTCTGCACCTGCATCGATAAGAGCCTTTGTAGCTTCAGCAGTAGCAATGTTTCCTGCGATAAGAGGAAGGTCAGGATAAGCAGCCTTAACCTTAGCAACAGCATTGATAATTCCGTGGCTGTGACCATGAGCAGAGTCAAGAGTAACCATATCAACACCAGCTTCAATAAGTGCAGCCACTCTGTCAAGTACGTCAGCAGTTGCACCAACAGCAGCACCACAAAGGAGTCTGCCCATACCGTCTCTTGCTGAGTTTGGATATTTAACTGCCTTTTCAATATCCTTGATTGTAATAAGTCCTTTTAAGAAGCCTGCATTGTCAACCAATGGAAGCTTTTCAATCTTATGTTTCATAAGAATCTGTTTTGCTTCGTCATGACCTGTGCCAACAGGAGCAGTAACAAGACCTTCGCTTGTCATATAGTCCTTGATTTTACCACTATAATCGGAGATAAATCTCATATCACGATTTGTGAGGATACCAACAAGTCTGCCACTTTCGTCACATACAGGAACACCTGAAATCTTATAACGATGCATAAGATTGTCAGCTTCTTCAACTGTGTTTTCAGGAGAGAGGAAGAATGGATTGTTAATAACGCCGTTTTCACTTCTCTTAACCTTGTCAACCTGTGCCTTCTGAGCTTCAATTGACATATTCTTATGAATGATACCGATACCACCTTCACGAGCAATAGCAATAGCCATACTGCTTTCAGTAACAGTATCCATGGCAGCTGTGATAACCGGTGTATTCAATTTAATTGTTTTAGTAAGCTGAGTTGAAATGTCAACATCACTTGGAAGAACGTCACTTTCTGCAGGAATGAGAAGCACGTCATCAAAGGTAAGACCTTCTTTTACAAACTTGTCTGTCATATTTATATCTCCTTCACATTAAAATTCATTATAAGAAAAGAGAAACTTTTAAAAGTTTCTCTTTTTTTAGGCACACTTACTCCGCAGGGAAGAAAGCCTTGTGAATTGCGCTGACTGCACGGTCAGCATCCTCAAGGTTAATAAGAACTGAAATTTTGATTTCGCTTGTTGCAATCATATCAATGTTGATGTCTCTTTCATAAAGAGCTTCAAACATCTTTGATGCTGTACCAGGATGAGATTCCATGCCGGCACCAACGATTGAAATCTTTGCAACAGATGTGTCACAGATAATATCTTTATCTTCAATATCAAACACATTCTTTACACATTCAACTGTTTCGTCTGCATTACTCTTTGACACAGTGAATGTAATGTCCTTTGTGCTGTCACGACCTACGGACTGTAAAATAATATCAACATTAATTTTATGTTTTGCAAGAACATCAAAAAGTTTAAAAGCAACACCTGGTGTGTTTGGAATTTTTGTAATTGAAATACGTGCTACATCTGTATCTTTTGTAACACCTCTGATGAGCATTTTCTCCATTTTGGTAACCTCCTTAACGATTGTACCGGGAACTCTCTTAAGACTTGAAAGAACCTCTAATTCAACATTATACTTTTTAGCCATTTCAACTGAACGATTATTAAGAACCTGAGCACCTAAAGTCGCAAGTTCAAGCATTTCATCATAAGTGATTTCCTGAAGTTTCTTTGCATTCTCTACTTTTCTTGGGTCAGCAGTATAGACACCCTCAACGTCTGTGAAAATCTGACAACGGTCAGCACGAAGAGTAGCTGCAATAGCAACAGCACTTGTATCTGAACCACCACGTCCAAGAGTTGTAAGGTCATCGTATTTGTTGATTCCCTGGAAGCCTGCAACAACAACAATGTTGTGACGGTCGATTTCTGAACGAAGTCTGTCAGCCTTGACATTTTTGATTCTTGCTGTTCCATAAGCAGAACTTGTGTTAAAGCCTGCCTGCCATCCAAGAAGAGAAACTACCGGGCAACCTAACTTTTCAATAGCCATCGCAAGAAGAGCGATTGAAATCTGTTCACCGGATGCCATAAGCATATCCATTTCTCTTTTTGATGGCTTACTGTTAATTTCATAAGCCTTTTCAATTAAATCGTCTGTTGTGTCACCCTGTGCTGATACTACAACAACAACGTCATTACCTGCACGGTAAGTATCAGTAACAATCTGGGCAACATTCATAACTCTTTCGGCGTCACGAACACTTGAACCACCGAATTTCTGAACTATAAGTCCCATATATGTCCTCCTAAAGGTTAATTATCAATAATCTGTAACTCTGATAAGAGATTTTATGCTGATTGAAGAAATACTATTAAGCTTTTCTGTAAGTTCACTTTCCACCATAGCAGATGTAACAAAAGCAACTTCATCTGATTTGCAACCATCAAATGTGAGAACGTCAACCTCACCAATTGCATCAACAACATCCTGTAAAGCCTTTGCCTTATCAGTAACTTCCGCACGGATATAAAGAGGAGTAACCGCTGATTTATAATCAACAACGTAATCTTCTTCTGCTTCATCCCAACCTAAAGGCTTCTTTCGGTCAAGATTTCTTGCACAGTCAATAACGTCTGCTACAACTGCTGATGCAGTTGGAAGTTTACCGGCGCCCTTACCATAGAATACAACGTCTCCTGTTGCATTACCACGAACAAGAATTGCATTGAAAACATCACTTACTGATGCTAACTGACTGCCATTCATAACAATTGCAGGTGAGACCATTGCAAAAATCTTACCATCGTCCATTTTCTTTGCACGACCTAAGAGCTTTATAACACCACCGTATGCACCGATATAAGCAACATCATCAAGAGTAATCTTTGTTATTCCCTCTGTATATACAGAATCCGGATAAACGTGTTTTCCGAAACAAAGAGAAGCAAGAATACAAATCTTTCTTCCTGCATCGTGACCTTCAACGTCTGCTGTAGGATCTTTTTCTGCATATCCATTATCCTGAGCTATTTTAAGTGCATCTTCAAAACTCATATTCTTTTCAATCATCATTGTAAGAATAAAGTTGGTTGTACCATTAAGGATACCTGCAACTTCGTCAAATTCGTTAGCTGCAAGACACTGTGCAATTGGACGAATAATCGGAATACCACCGCCAACTGATGCTTCAAACAAAAAATTGACATTATTTTCTGATGCATACTGTAAAAGTTCATAACCCTTTGCTGCAACAAGTTCTTTGTTTGATGTTACAACGCTTTTACCAGCCTTAAGGCAAGAAGAAACAAATTCATAAGCCGGATGAAGTCCACCCATTGTTTCAACTACAACCTTTACATCGTCATCATTGAGAATTATATTAAAATCCTTTATCATTTTATCCTCATGAGGGTCTCCCGGGAAATCTCTGAGGTCAAGGATATACTTAACTTCTACTTCATTCTGTGTGCTTCTTTTAACAATACTGTCGTGATTTTTTGTGATAACTTCTACCACTCCTGAACCAACTGTACCGTAACCCATTACTGCAACATACATGAATTTTTCACATCCTAACTAACTATCCTTCTTCAAAAAAAGGTATAATCAAGCATTATAAAAATACTTTCACATATTCTATCACAAATATTCACTTTAATAAAGGGGTAATATATAATATTTTTACATTATTTTTTCGGCGATTTTTAGAAATTTTTACAGAAAATTCAAAAATTGCAATTGATACTTATGAAAAAATGGTTTATTATATTAGTATATCATTATATATGGAGAAAACTTATGACCGAAATCGAAAAAAAGCGAAACTTTATAATCAATACAGTTTATGGTGTAATTGTCCTTATTCTTTTTTACTTGTTTTTTAAATATGCATTCGGAACACTTCTTCCACTTATCTGTGCACTTGTTGTTGCAATGGCATTACAAAAACCTGTAAAATTTATTTGCAGAAAAACACCGCTGAAAAAAGGATTTGTTTCGGCAGTTTCTGTTTTATTCAGTTTCTTTTTAATTATTGCACTTTTTGTACTGGTAGGTTTCTGGTTGGGTTCTGAGCTTAAAGGCTTTTTTAAATATGTTTTAGTTCAGCTTGAAGATATACCTGCACTTATCGCTAACATAAAATCATATCTGGCTAATATTCTTGTTTTTTTGCCGGAACAGGCAGAAGAGGCAGCCATAACATTTTTAAATGAAAAACTGGATTCATTTATGCAATCTTCTGACCATTCCGCAATAGATGTTTCCTCTTTTGACTTATCCATGCTTTCTGCACCTCTTTCAGGAATTTGGAACACTGCAAAACAGATTCCGACCACTCTTGTTTCCATCGTAGTTGCAGTTGTTGCATGTTGCTTTATGACCGCTGATTTTGAATCTGTAAGAAACTTGTTTTTAGGTCTGTTTCAGACAGAAACCAGAAACAAGATTATTCGGGCAAAGCGTCTTCTTATTCCGGCTCTCGGCAAAATGGTCAAAGCATATATATTAATAATTGCCGTTACTTTCACTGAATTAACCATAGGTTTATTTATATTAAAACTTTTAAATATTTATGAAAGCTCATATATTTTCATCATAGCCGCTCTCACAGCCATTATTGATATAGTTCCTGTTTTAGGCACAGGTACAGTACTTATCCCATGGTCAATATATAATTTTATTTCAGGCAACTACCCACTTGCAATCGGCTTGCTTGTAATCTATGTCTGCGTAACCGTTATTCGCCAGGTTATTGAACCTAAACTCGTGGCAGCCCAATTAGGTCTCCCTGCATTCCTGACCATTGTATCAATGTTTATCGGCTCTCAGATTTTCGGTGTTTTGGGCATCTTTATTCTCCCAATAACAATGGTGATGCTTAAGCTGTTGAATGATGAAGGAATCATCCACATTATTCATAAATCCGTAGAAAGTGTGGAGGAAAAGAAATGATAGATATACACAGTCACGTTCTTTATAATATCGATGATGGCGCCGAAGACCTTGACACTTCTCTGGATATGTGTTTTGATGCGTATGAAAATGGTTGTAACACCCTTGTCCTGACCCCTCACTTTATAGATTACAGAGAAATCGATGATTTCATTGATGAAAGAGACGAGAAAATCCGCATTCTTCGCAAAGCGCTATCATCAGAAAAAATTCCACTCACCATTGTCCCGGGAGCTGAGCTTTTCCTGAGTGATAGGATATTTCAGGCACCTAGTCTTGATGAACTCACTATTAACGGTTCAAAATATATGCTTTGTGAAATGCCATTGGGTCCTTTTGATACCCGACATGTTACGTTGTGGTTTGAGGAACTCCTTGACAGAGGATACACGCCCATACTTGCACATCCTGAAAGATACTACGAATTCCATCGGGATTACAACCTCATTGATGACTTGATTGAGTTAAACGTTCTTTTTCAGGTGAATCTTGACAGTCTTATTGGGGCAAACGGGCCGGAGGCACAAGGAATGGGTATTGATATGGTTTGTCGGAATCTCGCCCATTTTATTGCAAGTGATGCCCACGATTTGATGTATCGGCACACAAGACTTTTAGAAAAGTTTGATTTCCTGCCTGACGAAATTGACGAAGAACTTCTCGAAAAATGTTTTAAAACAAATCCTAAAAAAATCATAAACAATCAACAAATATAACAAAAACTCCTGTGATAATAATCACAGGAGTTTTTTAGTATTTATAAGTCGCCCCAACCAATGGAATCCTTGATTTCTTCTTTTGCTCGTTCACCAACTGCAACCTGAAGAATCAATCGTGCATCAATTGCTGTCACATTGCCATCTTTGTTCATATCAGCCATCGTAGTCTGGTCGAAATCAAATCGTTCACCATTAACATAAGCTTGTAAAACCCTACGTGCATCAATAGCTGTAACGTCACCATCGCCGTTAACATCACCTCTATATTTTTTAGCCGCTGCAAATGATACCACAGCAACGGAAAACGCAATAACAACAGCTAAAACAAGTGCAACTATCTTTTTCATAAAAATCACCTTTTTCCTTGTCATTATCTATATTTCTATTAAATCATAATCCCACTTTTTTGTCAAGTAAGAAGTCTCTTCTGTAATATTTTCTCATTTTGCCATACGATGTCTAAAGAAATCCGCTATTTCCTGATTTGCTTCATCACCATACACTGAAAACGGGTCAACAACATTGAAAACATGTGTCAGCTCTTTACCGTCAAGCTTATCTGTAAAATCATGGAAGCGATATTCTATACCATTTCTATCCAGAATTTTCTTCAATTTATATGCTTGATTTCTTATAAAATCTGCGCTTGCAGTATTAACATAAAAAGGAGGGAAGTCCTTTGATGCTATTCTGTTTACATCAAGATATTTTTTGTAAGGACTCTTTAATGGTTTCTCCCCCAAAAGAATCGGCACATTGACATTCATCAAAAAATCGGGACTTAACAAGTCCACAGCAGGACAGATTGCCGCAACAGCTCTGAAATCATATCCGATATATTCAACACCAAAGTCTTTCTGCATATCTTCATTGAGATTTACTGCCGTTGTGACACAAGCAAAATGTCCACCTGCAGAATCACCGGCAAGAAATATATTATTTGTATCTGCAGGATAATCTTTAAGATTTTCACCAAGCCATTTAAGTGCCGCAAAAATGTCCCTTATCTGGTCATCAAAAAATATATCTCCTGCAAGTCGATAGTTTATAGATGCAACAAGAAAGCCCTTTTGTGCAAGTCTGAGGCAAAAGTACTTGTTGATTTCCTTATATCCATACATCCATCCACCACCATGGATATCAATAATTACCGGGAGTTTTTCCGTAGTCTTTTCGGGATAATAAATATCAAGAAGATGAGCTCTTTCGCCATCGTTTATATATGGAATATCGAGAATTTGTGTCAAGCCCTGTGGCTCTGTCTGAGATGCTATTCTTTTCGCATCACTAATCTCAGTGTTTTTCCAGTTTTTCTCAAGAATTGGTTTAAAAATGTACATATTTATTCTCCTGACTCATTTCATTTTTGAGAGATAGAACTAAATTGTATTTGCTGTATTAGAAACCTGCAAACTATTGATTTTTTTGTTAACAAGACGTCCGATTTGTCTGTATTCGGGATTTTTGAAAGATTCTTTATCTGCCATTAATTCTCTTGCAAGTTCCTGAGTCTGCATAAGAATTTTTGTATCTGTCAGAATATCCGCTATGCGCAGTTTAGGTAATCCATGTTGTCGCGTACCAAAAAAATCACCGGGACCACGAAGCTTCAAATCCTCATCAGCAATCTTAAAACCATCGGTTGTCTCACACATAATTTTCATACGTGCTCTAGCTTCATCACCCGTAGCATCGGTCACAAGAATACAATGAGACTTTGCCCTTCCTCTGCCAACACGACCTCGCAACTGATGAAGCTGTGATAAACCAAATCGTTCAGCATTTTCTATAACCATAATTACTGCATTCGGCACATCAACACCAACTTCAATAACAACTGTTGAAATCAATAGTTGAGTTTCGCCGTTTTTGAATTTCATCATTACTTCATCTTTCTTCTTAGGAGTCATTTTTCCGTGAAGTAAATCTAATTTGTATCCGTTAAACGGAACTTGTGCTTTTTTATAATATTCCTCTGCAGACATAATGCCTTGCATAAGTTCACTTTCTTCAACAAGAGGGCAAACAATATACGCCTGATATCCCATATCAAGATGATTCCTTATAAACTCAAACATTGACCCTCTTTTGCCTGATTTTACGGCATAAGTATCTGTTTTTTGTCTGCCTGGTGGTAATTCATCCAGAACAGAGACCTTTAAATCACCAAAGAAAATCAATGCGAGCGTTCTCGGTATAGGTGTTGCAGACATAACATAGACATGGGGGTTTTTGCCCTTACTACAAAGACCTGTTCTCTGTTTTACACCAAAACGATGTTGTTCATCAGTAATTACCAATCCCAGTCCTGCAAATTCAACATCATCCTGAATAAGTGCATGTGTACCGATAATCAGGTCTGTTTCTCCATTTTTCAGTCTTTCTTTAATTTCTTTTTTTTCTTTTGATTTTGTGCTTCCTGTAAGCAAATCGCATTTTATGCCCGTGTTCTCAAACAACTTTGAAAAGGTCTCAAAATGCTGGGTTGCCAATACTTCAGTCGGTGCCATGAGTGCAGACTGCATACCATTTTTCGACATATTATATACAATTGCCGCCGCAACAGCAGTCTTGCCACTACCAACATCACCTTGTAAAAGTCGATTCATCTGTTTCCCGCTCTGCATATCACAAACAGCTTCACCAACAGCTCTTACCTGGGCATTAGTTGGTGTGAAGGGGAGTAGAGAGAAGAATTCTTCAGTATAATCACTCTTGATTATATTTTCTGTTTTAACTTCTGTATTTTCATTTTTAAGACATAGTAAACATAACTGCAGAATGAAAAGCTCATCAAAAATCAACCTGTCCCTTGCTCTTTGCAAGGATTCATCGTTTTTTGGAAAATGAATATCTCTTATAGCCAAATCAAGTGAAACCAGGTCATATCGGTTTATAATACTTTCCGGAAGATATTCAGGTATCTCGTCAATATTATTCAAAGCATTCTGAACTGCTGTTTGAATTGTTTTTGATGTAATATTTTTTGTCTGTGGATATATAGGACGAATCTCCATACTCTGTGTTGTTTTCATAAACACAGGAGATATCATTTCCCGTGCTGAAAATTTTCCCAGAGTGATTTTTCCGAAAAAGAAATATTCTTCTCCACTTTTCAGCATCTTATCAATATATTTATTGTTGAAAAATGTTGCTGAAATAACATCATCACCATCTGTAATAGTCGCTTTTGCGATTGTCATTCCTCCGCGCACACGTTCGTTTTTCACCGGGAACATTACGACACCTTTGATACAGACATTTTCACCGATAACACATTGCCCAATAGGTAAAATTTTACTCCAATCTTCATATGCACGTGGATAAAAACGTAAAAGTTCCCCGACTGTTGACACACCAATTGAGCGAAACGCCTTTGCACGGGTTTCGCCAATACCCTTGATGTACTTTATGTCATCGGAGAACTTCATTTTGTCACCTTATATTCCACTATATAAACTATATGGCATTTCTTTCAGACTTAGTTTTATTTCACCCGAAGTCAGAATATAGCCTTTTCTGAATGCAATGGGAACGAATGGATAGTTTTCTGCAAAAATTTTATAATACTCGACTGCTGTTATTTCTCCAGCTCGATATTTAAAATATTCCGTTGCCACTTTTTCTTTAACATTTATTCCCGAACTCAGTTTTTTACCCTCGGTAAAGAATTGAGCTATATCCATTGAATAATCAAGCTTCACTTCACCAAGATACATGTCAAATGCCCCGGATTCAATTCGCGCCACATATTCTTCGAAGGGCAAAGCCTGAACCGTTATTAAAAATCCGCATTCATTCAAAGAGTCTGCAATACTATATGCAGCTGCTACACGGAACTTATTTTCCTTGTTAACTATAAGTGTCATTGCCAGAACATACGCCCCATTGGTCTTTGCTCTGCCTGTATACGTTGTATATCCGCATTGGTCAATAATATTATTTGCCAGCTTGCTGTCGCCGATATTTGGGACACCCGGAACTGTTCTTACCAGATTGCTATCAGGATTTAATGGAAGCTTCATAGCCTTTGCATATCCCTGATATGCAGAAGCCGCTATTTTTTCACAATCAAGTTTTGCTGCAATAGCACTTCTTATATTGCTCTCCAGTGCTCCGTTTGCGCTATTAAATCCAAGATACACCATATTATTCAGCTGTACATCCTGTTTCAATGCAGCCGACTTGGTATAATTACATTCAGCCATATCATTAAAAAATACGTCTGTAACACCTATTGTCATAGCATTCTCGACACTTTCTCTTGTGCCTACAGTAACAAGACGGATTGTTTTTTTACTATCCTGAACATTCACCAGCTTACCTTCTGAATAGTAATAACTACCACTGCCCGTTGGTATAACATTTGCCTCATCTGCTGTTCCTTTTTTCACAATAGGGAAGTTCAGTTTGCCGGATAAATATATATCCTTGTGGCTTAATGTAAATTCGACATCATACTGTCCCACTGCCTTTGCAGCTGTAATGCCACTAAGCCCATCAGCCCACGCATATGACTTCTTAGCCATATCAAAAGAATATACCACGTCTTCTGCAGTTATATTTGAGGACCCTTTGCAGGCAATATTCCGACGAATTTTTACCGTTGCAATATTTTCATTTACCTGTGTACTCTCTGCAACAACCGCACTTGATGCATATGTGCCATCCGTAGAGTAGAGCGGTTGAAAGAGCAATGCACACATATATATATTTTCATAACTCTGAGTAAAAAATGGATTAAGTCCATCAATTTTATTGTATGGCAAGGCAATTTTCTCTCCACCAACAAGGCTACCTTGTTGAGAATCCGTTATTTCCTCACCAGATGTTTCTTTTCCTGTACAAGAAGAAAAGAGCAGACAAAGGCATAAAATCAAAGACATGATTCTGATTGATTTTTTCATCTGCTCACCTCACTGTTATTGTTTCAACTTCAACTGTTTTCCCACTATCTCTGTCAATGTGAAATACGCAACCCTGCATAAAGCAAGGTGTCTCTGCCGTTTCAAACATCGTGGAAAATCCTTTTCTGAACTTTTCTATAATTATTTCTTTTTTCACACCCAAAACAGACTCTTCTGGTCCGGTCATTCCTAAATCTGTAATATAACCAGTACCACCTGACAAAATTTGAGCATCAGAAGTCTGGACGTGGGTATGAGTTCCAAAAACTGCACTGACTTTTCCATCAAAGAAATATCCAAAGGCCTTTTTTTCAGCCGTTGCCTCTGCATGAAAATCTACCAGAACAATTTTTGTTTCTTTTTTTAATTCTTCCAGAACTTTTTCTGCAGTTTCAAAAGGGTCACAATGGCCATCCAACCATACTCTTCCCAAGAGATTTATAACACCGATTTTATAAAAGCCTTTATCAATTATATCGTATCCACGTCCCCAAGCACCGCTTCCATAGTTAGCAGGACGAATGATATTTTCTGTTTTTTCAAGATAATCAAAAATCTCACGTCGTTTAAATGAATGATTTCCACCTGTTATAAAGTCTGCTCCACTTGTAAAAATATGTTCACAGGAATTTGGTAACATACCGTTACCAACAGCAGAATTTTCACCATTAACGATACAAATATCAATGTTATTTTTCTTTTTGAACTCAGGAAGTTTTTTGCGAAGAAAATCACAGCCTTGTTGACCGACAACATCTCCGACACAAAAAATTTTAATTTTGCGTGACATAGGCACACCATTTCTATATAAGTTTAATTTATTTTGCCCCGAAGCCTATTGACGACATCGGGGCATTTCTTAATTATTTAACTACTTAGCAAAATCAATTACACGATTTTCACGAACAATATTAACTTTAATCTGTCCTGGATACTCAAGTTCTTCTTCAATCTTCTTTGCAATATCACGGGCAACAATAACCATCTTTTCATCAGAAACGGTTTCAGGATTAACCATAATTCTGATTTCACGACCAGCCTGGATTGCAAATGATTTTTCAACGCCTTCAAATGATGTCGCAATCTCTTCAAGCTTTTCAAGACGCTTGATATAATTCTGAACATTTTCACGACGTGCGCCAGGACGAGCAGCTGAAATAGCATCTGCGGCCTGAACAAGCACAGCAACTATTGTCTTTGCTTCGATTTCGCCATGGTGAGCCTGAATAGCATGAACAATCTTATCATTTTCTTTATATTTCTTAGCTGCCTCAACACCAAGTTCGATATGAGTACCCTCAAATTCACGGTCAAGCGCCTTACCGATATCGTGAAGAAGACCTGCACGCTTAGCCTGTTTTACATCCGCACCAAGCTCCTGCGCCATAAGTCCTGCGATATATGAAACCTCAAGAGAATGGTTAAGCACATTTTGACCAAAACTTGTACGATATTTAAGCTTACCAAGCAATTTAACAAGTTCCGGATGGACACCATTAACTCCAGCGTCAACAACGGCTCTTTCACCTGTCTGCTTGATTGTCTGTTCAACTTCACGCTTTGACTTCTCATACATTTCTTCAATACGAGCCGGGTGAACACGACCATCCTGAATAAGCTTTTCAAGAGTAAGTCTTGCGATTTCACGACGAACCGGGTCAAAACTTGAAACAGTGATTGCTTCAGGAGTATCGTCGATAATAAGGTCAACACCTGTAATTGTCTCAAGTGTTCTGATATTACGACCTTCACGACCGATAATTCTACCCTTCATTTCATCATTTGGAAGGGCAACAACAGAGACTGTAGCTTCAGTCACATGCTCAGCAGCACAACGCTGAATTGCACCTGTAATAATTTCACGTGCAAGATTATCACTTTCATCACGAGTTCTCTGTTCAAAATCCATGATTTTAAGAGCTTTTTCGTGAGTAAGTTGGTCCTCAAGTTCCTGCATGAGAAGAACCTTTGCCTGCTCTTTTGAGTAGCCACTGATTTTTTCAAGCATTTCAAGCTGACTGCGTTTAATCATTTCAACTTCTTCGATTTTTGCATCAGCAGCTTTGATTTTTTCAGTGAGAGCTTCCTCTTTCTTTTCAAGGTTTTCAGTCTTTTTGTCAAGATTTTCTTCTTTTTGAACGATTCTGCGTTCTTGTCTTTGAACCTCTGCGCGTCTTTCACGAAGTTCTTTATCAACTTCGTTTCTTAACTTGTGTATTTCGTCTTTAGCTTCAAGAATAGCTTCTTTTTTCTTACTTTCAGCAGTCTGAACTGCCTGATTAACGATTCTTAATGCTTCTTCGTTAGCGGAGCCAATTTTAGCTTCTGCAACCTTTTTACGGTACACGCCACCGACAACAAAACCTAATGCTCCAAATACACCAGCAGAGACAACGGCAATAACGATAGCCACACC
>JAZNLY010000144.1:0-53339 GCA_045579305.1 Candidatus Fimenecus sp.
AAGGGCTTTAAACATAACGAGCCAGTTGACGTTGTTATCCGTCCTGAGGATATTGACGTTGTTGAGCCGGAAAAGGGAATGCTTCAGGGTACTGTAACATCAGTTACATTCAAGGGTGTTCACTATGAAATTATCGTTGATATTGATAATTTTAAATGGATGATTCAGACAACTGACAAGAGCGAAGTCGGAGATATTATCGGTATTTCAATCGACCCTGACGAAATGCACGTTATGAAAAAATCACAGTATTCAGGTCTTTACGGTGACTATAGTTCATTCAGTGACGAATTTGACGAGCTTTCACAAGTACAAGTAGGTGAGGAATAATGAAAAAGTCCTCATTTCTTCAGAAGGTGTCCAATGCACCTTATATGCTCTGGTCGGTGTTATTTATAGTAGCACCGCTCATAATGGTAGCTTATTACGCCTTTACCGATGCAGACGGCAATTTCACACTTAACAACATCGCCCAGATTGGAGATTACACAACAACTTTTATTCTTTCAATCAGTTATGGTGCTGTTGCTACTGTGATTTGCCTTCTTATTGCTTACCCTTTTGCCTATGCTCTTGCACAGACCAAGGCTTCTTTTCAGCGTGTTGCAACAATGCTTGTAATGTTGCCTATGTGGATGAGCTTCCTGATTCGTACATATTCCTGGATTACAATTTTAGGTGAATCAGGTGTAATTAATAGGTTTTTAGGTTTCTTTGGTGTTGAGCCTTTAAAAATGCTCAATACCGGTGGTGCGGTTATTCTCGGTATGGTATACAATTTCTTGCCATATATGATTCTGCCGTTATATACTGCACTTTCAAAGATGGATAATTCCCTTGTTGAGGCTGCTCAGGACTTGGGATGCAATAAGTGGTACTGTCTTCGTAAGGTTATTTTCCCGCTTTCAGTTCCGGGTATTGCAAGTGGTGTAACAATGGTTTTCGTTCCTTGTGTAAGTACATTCTATATTACACAGAAATTGGGCGGAGGACAGATTACACTTATTGGTGACGTTATCGAAGGTCAGTTCCAGACCGCATATAACTATAACCTCGGTGCTGCACTTTCACTTGTGCTTATGGTTATGATTTTAATCTGTCTTGGTGTGGTAAATTACTTTACTGACAGTGATGATGACGGAGGTGTGCTTATATGACAAAAACATCTCCTTTATCTAAATTTTATTTAGCACTTGTTTTCGCATTTCTTTATGCACCAATGGTTGTTATGATGGTGTTCTCATTCAATGGAACAGAAAGCACCTATATTTTTGAAGGCTTTTCACTTCAGTGGTATGAAAAACTTTTTCATGACAAGGTGACAACGGATGCACTTAAAAATACAGTTGTTTTAGCTGTTGTTTCTGCAGCTGTTTCAACCGTTATGGGCACTCTCGCAGCTGTTGGCATCAATTCAATGAGAAATAAACACATAAAGTCATCTGTAATGACCGTTACAAATATTCCTATGATGAACCCTGAAATCGTGACAGGTATCTCAATGATGCTTCTCTTCGTATTTGCAGGTGTAATGTTCAATAAGCGTAACGTACTCGGCTTCTGGACAATTCTTATTGCCCATGTCACATTCCAGTTACCATATGTTATTCTTTCTGTTTTACCAAAACTCAAGCAGACGGACAATAAAATTTATGAGGCAGCCCAGGATTTGGGTTGTCCGCCGATTCAGGCATTTTTCAAAGTGGTTTTCCCTGCGATTTTACCGGGAATTATCTCAGGTGCTATTATGGCGTTTACATTATCACTTGACGATTTCATAATCAGCTACTTTACAAATGGTCCTGATTTCCAGACGTTGCCTATTCACATCTTCTCAATGACAAAAAAGAGAGTTAAGCCTGATATGTATGCACTTTCAACTCTTATATTTGTTGCAATGTTCTTGCTTCTTGTGCTTATGAATGTGGCACAGTCACGTTCAGATAAAAAACAGAGAAGAAAGCAAAAGGAGGAATCATGATGAAAAGGATTTTCTCCGTAATTATTGCTGTTTTAATAATTTTCTCAGTATTTGTAACGCCTGTTTATGCAGAAGACGAAATCTTTTCAAAAGAAACTATAGAGTATTACAAGAATCTCGGTCTTCAGGGCACAGTCCTTAATGTGTATAACTGGGGCGAATACATAGACGACGAGGAAATTGATGTTGTCAGTCATTTTGAGCGTCTCACAGGTTGCGATGTGAATTATACAACCTTTGAATCAAATGAAAATATGTATTCAAAGCTTTCAGGTGGTGGTGTCAGTTATGACATTATTATTCCATCCGACTATATGGTTGAAAGACTTGTTTCAGAGGATATGCTTTTGCCACTTGACTATAAGAATATTCCTAATTACGAAAAGTATTTCGACAATGAAAAATATGGTTATCTTGTAGAAAACGGTATAAGTGATTATGCCGTAATTTACAATGTGGGTACTACAATTCTTATATATAATAAAAAATTTGTAAAGGAAGAGCCTGACAGCTGGAAGGTGCTTTGGGATGAACAGTATAAAGGTAAAGTCCTTATGTTCAACAACCCTCGTGACTCCTTTGCTATTGCACAGTTTGTTTTGGGACAGAGTATCAACACAACTGAAAAAGCAGATTGGGACGAAGCTGCCGATTTGCTTCTTGAACAACGACAGAAAGTTAAGCCTGAATATGTAATGGACGAGGTTTTCATCAAAATGGAAAGCGGTGAATATGCCTTTGCAACATACTATGCAGGTGACTATGAGCTGATGGTTGAAAACAACCCTGATTTAGGATTTGTTTTCCCAAAAGAGGGCGTAAATACTTTCTATGATGCAATGTGTATTCCAAGTGCGGCACAGAATAAAGAGGGTGCGGAGGCTTTTATCAATTTCATGATGGAACCGGAAATTGCACTTGCAAATGCAGAGTATATTTACTATGCAACACCCAATAAGGCGGTACTCGGGAATGAAGATTATTCACTTATTGACAGTGAAGCAGTTTATCCTGAAGAATTGGAAAATACCCAGGCTTTCCACAATCTCCCCACCGATACTTTACAGTATATGAATTCATTGTGGATGAAGGTCAAGGGTGAAAATGATGCCAAAGGGTTGTATATCGGCTTTTTCTCAGTAATTGCTGTTGTTGTGGTAATCATAATTGCACATATTCTCAAGAAAAAGCGTATGGCAAAATATTATGATGTTTAAAAAATGCGAGGCTGGTCCTCGCATTTTTAATGCAGAATGTAGAGTGCAAAATGCAGAATTAATGGTCTGCGACGCAATTGTATTATGTACAAAATGATTTTTGATGTGTTATAATATAAATGGTGACAAATATGACAGAAAAACAAAAACGATTTGAAGAATTAGCGAGTCGTTCAAATGAACGAGGATATGCAGTTTATTCCGATTTTTTAGGACTTTCCGAAATATCGGAACTTTCTGCTATGCATTTTTCTGTTAAAACAACCCTTTGGGGTGGATATGAATACGCTGAAAGATGTGTCGTCTGCTTTGGTGACAGAGAATATCTCACTGACAATACAGACTATCCAATAAAATGTATCCTTATAAAGCCTGTTAATCAGAAATTTGCCGACAGTCTTTCTCATCGTGATTTTTTAGGCTCCCTTATGGGACTGGGAATCCGTCGTGAGGTGTTGGGAGATATAATAATCAGTGATAATTGCGGTTATCTTTTCTGCATTGATACAATAGCTGATTATATTCTTGAAAATCTTACTCAGGTAAGGCACACAACTGTCAGATGCGAAATTACTGAAAATATTCCTTCAAATGCTTTGCCACAACCTGAATACAGAGAAATCATAGTTTCATCGGAAAGACTTGATGTTATAATCTCTGCCGTATATAAAATGTCACGAAGTCAGGTTTTACCGATTTTTCATACGGAAAAGGTGTTTATAAACGGTACAGTAAAAACAAGCCCGTCTGTTACAGTGAATGTTGGTGATAAGATTTCTGTCCGTGGATTTGGCAGATTTGTTTATAAGGGAGTCCTTCGTACAACAAAAAAAGACAGGCTTGTGATAGCTGTGGAGGTGTTTTAAGTGATTACAATGGAACAAAAACTTCGTGACGTGCGAAAAGATAAGAGTGCTAATTTCTGGCTTGAAAGTTATTCTTCTGTGCCTGAAATAAATCGACTTTTTCGATTGATGGAACCTTTTAAATTCAGTACTCTTGAAAAACTTGCACCTAATGGATTAAAAGGCTTTGCAAAGGATTTAGTGAGATATTTCAATGGAGAGGATAATGTTATTCCTGTTGACGAGCCTCGTAGTATTTTGCTTTGGGACGAAAAAGACATTCCGCTTTATGATGGTGAAAGAAAGCCATATATGGTACCATTTCTTATAGAGAACAAAAAAGCTCCTGCCATCGTAATTGCACCCGGAGGAGCATATCTTCACGTCTGTATGGGACATGAGGGCGTTGATATTGCCAAGCGATTCAATGAACTTGGATTTCATGCGTTTATAGTCTGTTATCGCACATCTCCTTGTCGTTATCCTTGCCCACAACTTGATTTTATCCGTGCAATTCAGATGGTAAGAAATAATGCAGAAAAGTGGAATATAATTGAAAATCAGATTGTTGCAATGGGCTTTTCAGCGGGTGGACATCTTGTGACAAGTGTCAGCGGTGTCCACGACGAGTTAAGAGAAAAGACAGGGGACTTAAGCCATATAAACGGAAAACCTGATGCTGTAATTGGCGGATATCCGATGATTGACCTTAAATGCAAGGACTTTGGAATTACTTGTGATAAAATTTTTCTTGGTAAGGGCTACAGTAAGGAATTATCAGATAAACTTTCTGTACATAATCTTATTGATGAAACTTATCCACCTATGTTCCTGTTTTCAATGAAATATGACCCAATTGTCCCTGCTGAAACAAACTGTCTTGTGGCACAAAAGGTGATGAATGAAAAAGGTGTGATAAATGAAGTGCATATCTATCGTGGAAATGTGCACGGCTTCGGACTTGCCGAAAACCTTGAGGCAGGTCAATGGGTTAATCAGTCCATAGAATTTCTTAAAAAGAACAATGTGATATAAAAAAAGTAAAACCACTTGACTGAAAATCAAGTGGTTCATTTTTTTAATGTTTCTTTTTACTAAGTACTCTCACTGCTCCGACAACCGATGGTGAAAGAATAATATTTATCACAAGTTCAAAAAGGAAATTTATACCCACGAGACCGACAATCATATAGGTAAAGGCGTTTTCAAATCCTAAACCGGTAGCCCATTCTTTGATTGTGTCAAAGAAGAACAATCTGCAGCCTATAAGGAAAATTCCCGTATTTGTCATAGGGACAAGAATTGCTGAAACAATTACAGCAAAATAGGTGTTGACCTTTTTCAGCAATTCAAAAGCGATTCCACCGATAAGACCGGCGAGTGAGCCTTTAAGAATTACTGTAATAACAGTACCTAACGGGTCGATTGCAAGAAAAGCAGCTGCGTCCCCTGAAAGAAGAACAACAACGCTGAACACAAGGCCTAACCAAGTGCTGACCCATTTTCCACCAAGTGCCGCACCAATAACAATGGGAATCAGCACAAGCGAAATTGAGAAAGTGCCGAATTTGATTGATGCACCAATGAACTGAAAAACTACAACAATAGCGGTTAGAATACCCGCAGTTGCAAGCTTGACCGTTTGGTTACGGTCGAATTTTTTTGTTGACATTTATATTCCTCCTTGCTACTGTTCCTATAATCAGGATACAATGCAAAATATCGATGAAATAAATTATATTTAATTGTTTTTTTCGTAAATTGCCTTAAGTCCTTTTAAGATAAGATGACGGTCATATGTGATTTCTCTTTTGCAGACAGGTGAAATAAAATATGAAAGACCACCTGTTGCAACGATTGTTGCAGGTTCGCCTAATTCCTCTGCAAATTTGTCAAGAATACCATCAATCATAGCCGCCGTACCGAGAACAACACCACTCTGCATACTTTCAACAGTGTTTGTACCACAAGCCTTTTTAGGTGGCTCAAGACTGATTGTAGGAAGAAGTGAGCTTGTGTCAGTAAGAGCTTTAAGTGAAATCTGTACACCCGGAGCAATCATACAGCCTCTGAACCCTTTATTTTTATCAACTGCACATATTTTTGTAGCAGTGCCAAGGTCGATGATGAAAGCCGGTAACGGATAATTCGCTACAGTACCCACAGCACCCGCCGCAAGGTCAGCACCGAGTTGAGCCGGGTTGTCAATTAAGATATTAAGTCCGGTTTTCACTCCCGGAGAGAGAATAAGGGAATCCTTTCCGGTAAGTTTTTTAATTGCATCCGTAACAGATTCAGTTATTTCAGGCACAACAGAAGAAATCGCAACACCTGAAATATCATCAAAACTGACTTTATGCATTACAAAAATATTAGTGAAATCCATCGCATATTGGTCATCGGTTTTCTGTCTTTCTGTAGCAATTCTTGCACTGACAGTAAGTGTGTCACCATCAAAAAGACCGATATTGATATTGGTATTTCCTATATCCATTGTAAGAAGCATATTATCACCTCGTAAAATCAATGAAAATATTATACTCCAAAACAGTTTGATTATCAAGTGGGTATATGGTACAATTAGAAAGTGAAAGCTGGTGAGAAAATGCTTTGTAGTCTTTGTCCACGAAAATGCAATACAGAAAGAACAGAAAACACAGGTAATGGATTTTGCAAAATGCCGTTGAATCCCGTTCTTGCCCGTGCAGATATTCATAATTGGGAAGAACCTTGCATCAGCGGTAAAAATGGTACGGGTGCAATTTTCTTTTCCGGATGTAGTCTTAAATGTTGCTTTTGTCAGAATTATCCCATAAGTCACGAGAACAAGGGTCAAACAATTACAACAAACCGACTCGTTGAGATAATCAAAGAACTCGAAGAAAAAGGTGTTCATACAATTGATTTCGTTAATCCTACCCATTTTTCTCATATCATAACAGATGCGTTAAGAATATATAAACCTGAAGTTCCTGTTGTTTATAACAGTTCGGGATATGACAGTGTTGAAACATTACGACAACTTGAAGGTTTGGTAGATGTTTATCTCCCTGATTTAAAATATTTCAGTAGTGAAAAATCGCAGAAATATGCAAAATGTCCCGACTATTTTGAAAAAGCATGTAAAGCCATTCTTGAAATGTATCGTCAACAACCGAAAAACGAATTTAAAGATGGTATAATTCAAAAAGGTCTTATTATCCGCCATCTTGTTTTACCTGCAAATGTGGACGAAAGTAAAAACATACTTTTATGGATTAAAAGCAATCTTCCTTATGACACTTATATAAGCCTTATGAATCAATATACTCCATACGGGAATATATCCGAATTCAGGGAGCTGAATCGCAGATTGACTACTGCCGAGTATAACAAGGTCGTGGATTATTTTCTTGAAATAGGACTTCAGAATGGCTTTGTACAGGAAAAATCTTCGGCTACAAAAGATTTTATACCGGATTTTGATATGACAGGTGTAAAATAGTGTTGAAATCTATGAAAAAAATGATATAATTGTAATATATTTTTTAGAAAGAAGGATTTAAAAATGAAAGGATTTTTCAAGGAATTCAAAGAATTTGCTATGCGTGGTAACGTAATTGACCTTGCAGTCGGCGTTATTATCGGTGGTGCATTCCAGAAAATTATTAATTCTCTTGTAAACGACATTATTATGCCACTTATCGGTCTTGCTTTAAAGGGTACTGACTTTGCAACAAAGTTTGTAGCACTTGACGGTGGTGACTATGCAACAATTGAAGAAGCGACAGAAGCAGGTGCAGCAATCCTTACATATGGTAACTTTATTGCGGTTATTCTTGACTTCATTATCGTTGCATTCGTTATTTTCTGCCTTGTTAAGGGTATCAATGCTCTCAGAGCAAAGACAGCTAAAGAGGAAGAAGTTAAAGAAGAAGCACCAACAACAAAGGTTTGCCCATTCTGTAAGAGTGAAATTGCTATTGATGCTACAAAGTGCTGTCACTGTACATCAGATGTTGAATAATTATGCATAAACTTGGTTTTATTGGTTGCGGAAATATGGCAACTGCCATAATCGGTGGTGCTGTCACATCGGGATTCCTTAAAGGCAATGAAATCTGCGTTTTTGATGTTGATACATCCAAAGCAGAATTCCTTAATAAGGAATATGATGTGAACGTGTGTTCAACTGTTGAAACACTTTCTTCAGATTGTGAATTTGTTGTTCTCTCAGTTAAACCTCAGGTTTTCCCTACAGTTTTACCGCAGATTAAAGACGTTCTTAACAACACAACTGTTGTTTCAATCGGTGCAGGAAAAACACTTGAGTATATCGGCGGATTTTTAAATGATAAAACACCAATTATCCGTGTTATGCCCAATATCAATGCAAAAGTCGGCGCTTCAATGAGTGCAGTTTGCAAAAATGACTATACAGATAATAATGCTCTTGAGTTTGTAAAAGGACTTTGCAAATCCTTTGGTGAGGTAATGGAATTGCCTGAAAGTCAGTTTCCATTATTTGGTGTAATTGCAGGATGTTCTCCGGCATATGCTTTTATGTTTATTGATTCAATGGCTCGTGAAGCCGTAAAAAACGGAATGAAAAAGGATGAAGCCCTTAAAATCTGTGCACAGGCGGTACTTGGTAGTGCTAAAATGATTTTAGAGGATAAAGAGAACAATCCGTGGGCACTTATAAATAGTGTTTGTTCACCGGGTGGAACAACAATTGAAGGAGTTGCAAAACTCCAGAGTGAAGGTTTTGATACTGCAGTTATGGACGCTGTAAAAGCATCACTCGATAAAGATAAAAAGTTATAAAAGAAAAAGGTCATTCTGAGGAACGAAGTGACGAAGAATCTGTTGTTGAGATTCTTCGCTATGCTCAGAATGACCATTTTTTTGTTTTAAAACAATTCTGTTGACAAATATCTGTCACCTAAATCAGGGAGGAGAACAACGATGCTTTTATCTTTGTTTTCTTCTTTTTTTGCAAGTTCAATGGCTGTGTGGAGTGCTGCACCTGATGAAATTCCCACAAGGACTCCTTCTCTTGTTGCAAGAAGACGTGCAGACTCAAAGGCTTCGTCACCCGATACAGTTGCAATTTCGTCGAGTATATCAGTATTAAGTATTTCGGGGACAAAACCTGCACCAATACCTTGTAATGGATGAGGGCCTGCGTGACCACCTGAAAGAACAGGGGAATCACAAGGCTCAATACCCACAATTTTAATATCTTTATTTTTTGATTTAAGGTATTCACCTGTGCCTGTAATTGTACCACCTGTACCGACACCTGCAACAAAAATGTCAACATTTCCGTCAGTGTCTTCCCATATTTCAGGGCCTGTTGTCATAAAATGAGCCTGAGGATTTGCAGGATTTACAAACTGACCGGCAACAATACTATTTGGAATTTCGTTTGATAATTCTTCTGCCTTCTGAATTGCTCCACTCATTCCTTTGCTACCATCAGTAAGAACTAATTCAGCACCATATGCACCTATCAGTTTTCTTCGTTCAACAGACATTGTTTCAGGCATTGTGATAATAAGACGATAACCTTTTGCTGCCGCAACAGAAGCGAGTCCGATACCTGTGTTACCGCTTGTAGGCTCAATAATTACGGAGCCTTTTTTGAGAAGTCCTTTTTCTTCTGCATCTTCTATCATTCTAAGTGCCACTCTATCCTTGACACTTCCTGCAGGATTAAAGTATTCCAGTTTAGCATAAATTTTTGCTTTAAGTTTTAATTCGTTTTCAATATTACATAATTCCAGCAAAGGTGTTTTGCCGACTAATTCGGATACACTTTTATAAATGTTCATCTCGGATACCCCCGTTAAATTTCATTTCATTATATAATATTATATGGAAAATATCAAGAAAAACAGCCTGTAAGGAAATCCCTACAGACTGAATGTTATTCTATGTATGTCTTATTTTGCCTTTTTCTTTGGGTTAATTACGAGCATACCGAGAGCCATAATTACAGCAAATACGATAAGGTAGAAGAGAACCGGACAAGAGAATTCACCGTTTTCTTTTGCTGCAAGGTAAGGCAAGTAGCCATGTGAATAGAATGCAGCAAATACCATGAATGCAGAACCGATAAGTCCGAGTGCAGGAAGAACAAATCTCTTAACTGCAGGAAGGTTCTTTTCTTTTCTCATGAACTGAATGAACATAGGAATGTAAAGAGCATAGATTGTGATGATTGGAAGTTCTGATGAGTCGAAGCTGAACTTGCCGAACCAAGGAGTTGCTGTAAGGTTTGCGCCATAGAAGTATACAAGCCATGCACCAACGATTACAAGACCGATAATACATGAGTTAGATGGCATACCTGATGCAGGGTCAATCTGTTTCATAAGGTCAACCTTTGGTCCCATGCCACGAACTGAAATTGAGTACATACCACGTATACAACCGATAAGAAGACCATTAAGAGTGCCAAGACAAGAAACTGCAACGAAAAGGTTAAGGATGTTACCAAGAACATTACCGAAAACAGTTGTGAAAGCAGTTGTTGTGCCTTCGTCCATGAGAGTCTTAACAGGAGCACCACCAGCAATACCGATGTAGTAGAAGAGGTAGATTGCGATAATGATGATACCACCTAAAACAAGAGCGATAGGAAGATTCTTTTTAGAATCCTTGATTTCTGAGTTGATTGATGTAGCAAGAATCCAGCCTTCATAAGCAAAAGCAGTAGCAACAACAGCGCCGAAAAGTGGTTGGAAGTTGCCTGAACCGGTAGCAAAGTTAGAAGCAAGGATTGTTGTTGGTTCACCAGCTATGTTGTGTGAAAGGCCATAGATTGTACCGAAAACAGCCATCAAAAGAAGTGGAATAAGTTTGATGAATGTAGCACTAATCTGAAGCTTACCAGCAAGCTTTGATGAAAGTGTGTTAACTGCAAAAACACAGATAAGAATAAATCCTGCAAGAAGGAATGTTTCAGTACCTGTAACAGGGTCACCGGCAAGTTGTAAATCAGGGTTAACTGAAACCATAAATGTAAGGAAATATCTTGCTGTGAGCCATGCAAGAACTGATGTCATTGCAGGAGTATAAATTGTTGTAGCAAACCAGCCCATAAAGTATGCATACTTGCTACCGATTGTTGCTTCCGCATAGTCAACAAGTCCGTTAACCTTTTCATACTGCTGAGCCATTACACAGAAAGCGAGAACGCAACAAATCATAACTGCGCCACCGATAATCCATGCAATAATACCCATTGGCATATCGCCGTTTGTCTTTTGAAGAATAGCCTGTGCTTTAAAGAAAACACCTGAGCCTACAACAGTACCTACAACCATGCAGATAGCCATTAAAAGCCCGTATTGCTTTTTGAGTCCTTTTTCCATAATCGAACCCATCCTTTCTCACTTTAATAAGTTAAACCAATTATATGCCTTTTTTTTCGTTTTGTAAAGACAAAATGTACAAAAATAATTGAAAATAATATGTTATTATTATATTATATAATTATATTTCAAGAAAGGACTGAGGCAGATGAAAGAGCGTAAGTATTTGTGCATAGATTTAAAGTCCTTTTATGCCTCAGTTGAGTGTGTTGAAAGGGGACTTAATCCACTTACAACCAATCTTGTTGTAGCAGATTTAGGTCGTACAGAAAAAACAATCTGTCTTGCAGTGACACCATCGCTTAAGGCTTATGGGGTATCAGGCAGAGCAAGACTTTTTGAAGTTGTGCAGAAAGTAACAGAGATAAATAATCAAAGACGAAAAAACGCACCCAAAAAAGTTTTTACGGACAAATCATATAATTCAGAAGAACTTAACAGTAACCCCGGTCTTGAACTTGATTATATTGTTGCACCGCCAAGAATGGCATATTATATGGAGTATAGTACTCGTATCTATAATGTGTATCTTAAATATATTGCACCTGAAGATATTCATGTTTATTCAATTGACGAGGTTTTTATCGATATAACTCACTATCTTCCCACATACAAAATGAGTGCACACGATTTTGCACGGAAGCTTATTCAGGATGTACTTAATACCACAGGAATTACTGCTACTGCAGGAATCGGTACAAATATGTACCTTGCCAAAATTGCCATGGATATCGAGGCAAAGCATATTACTGCCGATGAAGATGGTGTCCGAATTGCCGAGCTTGATGAAATGAGTTATCGTGAAAAACTGTGGTCACATCGTCCTCTTACTGATTTCTGGCGAGTTGGCAGAGGCTATGCTAATAAACTCGAAAAATATGGAATTTACACAATGGGTGATGTGGCAAGATATTCACTCATCGACGAGAATTTTTTATATAAACTTTTTGGTATCAATGCCGAGTTGCTTATCGACCATGCCTGGGGATGGGAGCCTTGTACAATTGCTGATGTAAAGTCATACAAGCCATCAACAAACAGTATAAGTTCCGGTCAGGTACTCCACACACCATACTTTTTTGATAAAGCAAAACTTGTAACAAGAGAAATGGCAGAGCTTATGGCACTTGAACTTGTGGAAAAAGGACTTGTAACAGACCAGATTGTACTGACTATTGGTTATGATATCGAAAATCTCATGAATCCTGATTTAAAGATGTTATATAAGGGCGAAATTACAATCGACCACTATGGCAGACAGGTGCCAAAGCATGCTCATGGTACAACAAATCTTACACGAAAGACATCGTCTGCGAAATTAATTGTTGATGCAACAATGGAACTGTTTGATAAAATTGTCAACAAAGGACTACTTGTGCGAAGAATAACTATTTCTGCCTGTAAATTGCAAAGAGAGTCGGATTTACCCGAAAAATTACCCGAGCAACTTGATTTGTTCACGGATTATGAAGCACTTGAGAAAAAACGACAACAGGAAGAAAAAATTCTTGAAAAAGAAAAGCGAATGCAGCAGGCGGTGCTTGATATTAAGAAAAAATACGGTAAAAATGCTATTCTCAAGGGTATGAATCTTGAAGAAGGTGCAACGGCAAAGGACAGAAACAGTCAGATTGGTGGTCACAAGGCGTAAATGAATGTGAAAATTGTTTATGGTTATGAATTGAAAGACGAAGTCAGGGGCTTGTTTACAGAATATACGGATTTCCTTGTGAGTGGTGACAAGGAATTTAAAAAGTATCTTGAAATTCAGAAATATGACCATGAAGTCGAGAATTTAGAAGAAAAATATGGGTTGCCATATGGCAGACTTTATGTGGCGTTTTATGAAAATCAGATTGCAGGATGTATAGCACTCCGTAAACTCAACGACACGCAATGCGAAATGAAAAGACTTTATGTGAAGCCACAATTCAGAAATAAGGGCGTAGCAAAAATTCTTGTAGAAAAAGTTATTTCCGATGCAAAAGAAATAGGTTATAGTGAAATGCTCCTCGATACCTTACCATTTTTGCAGATTGCAATAGAAATGTATAAGAAAATTGGTTTTCATGAAATTGACTGCTACAATGACAGTCCGTTGGATAACACGATTTATATGAAACTTGATTTGTAAGGAAAAGGAAAATGGACGACAGATATAATGATATTATAAATCTTCCGCATTACAGGTCAAAAAAGCGACAACCTATGTCGATGCATGACCGTGCGGCACAGTTTTCTCCGTTTGCAGCACTGACAGGTCATGATGAGGCAATAAAGGAGACTGCAAGACTGACCGATAAAAAAATTGAGCTTGATGAAACAACAAAAACAATGCTCAATGAAAAATTCAATTATATTATGGAACATATTTTTGACCAACCTGAGATAACAGTAACATATTTTATCCCCGATTCATTAAAGAGTGGCGGAATGTATGTGGATTTTACCGGTAATGTGAAAAAATATGATTATCACAACAGAATTCTTCATTTCACAGATAACACAGAAATCAGAGTTGATGATATAACAGACATTGAAAGTTTAATTTTCCCAACAGTATTTGATATGAGGTGACAATATGGCGGAATTCAGATGGGCATATATTGGTAGTGGTAGTATTGCCAAAAGCACTGCTATGAATATCAAAAAAGGAAACCACAAAATTGTGTCTGTTTACAGCCGTACATATTCAAAGGCAAAAAGCTTTGCAGATAAATATGGAGCACAGGCTTTCGAGGACTTTGAAAGTGCAGTAAATCGTGACGATGTTGACGGAGTTTATATCGCAACACCACACACATCTCACGTGGAATATGCAGTAAGGGCTATGGAGATGGGGAAACCTGTCCTTTGTGAAAAGCCGGTTGGTGTTTCTCTTAAGGATGTTGACATCTTAATAAACACAGCAAAAGAAACGGATACATATTTCTGTGAAGCAATGTGGACTTGGTTTTCACCCGTGGCACTTAAGGTTAAGGAATGGGTGCAGAGTGGTGAAATCGGCGATATAAAAGAAGTCGTAATCAACTATGCTTTTCCGGGAATAAGGATGTCAAAGGATTCAAGAGTGTTGATGCCTGAAACAGCCGGTGGGGCACTTCTTGATATCGGCATTTATCCCATTACATATTGTTATAATCTTTTTGGAGTACCAAAGAGCGTTAAATGTGATGGTGTAATTGAAAACGGCATTGATATTTCTGAAACGGTGATTCTCGATTATGGCAACTTTAAATGCACGCTGAATATGTCACTTTGCAAACTGAAAGAGAATTGTAAAATTGTTGGTACAGAAGGAACTGTCAATTTGCCCGTGTTTTTCCATATGGCATCAAAGGCAATACTTAAAAAAGGAATAAAAAGAAAGGTTTTCAAAGGAAAAACTGACTATATTACAGAATTTAATTGCGTTGCAGAAGAAGTAAAACAGGGTCGGAAAGAATCTGCATATATTCCTTTTGAAGCAACAAGAGAATGTATGAAAATTATGGATGAATGTCGTCGACAGATGAATTTGGTTTATCCTTTTGAATGTGAGGTAATAAAATGAAGAAAATAATTGCAGTGTTGTGCATATGTATCCTGGCTATGATTTTTACAGCCTGTGGCAGAGGCGTAGTTATGGAAGAATTTGAATGGAAACTTGAATCAGCAAAAAGCTTTAAAAATCCAAGTGAAAAAATTTCAGTGGGTGAAGTTTATCTTGTTTTTAATGACGGAGATTTTGTTATTAATGACAAAACAAACAACGAAACATATAATGGTGCCTACGAAGAATTATATATGACTGAAAATGAAGATGATTACAGAGTAATTGTTGAAGGTGCCAGGGGACATATGGAAATGTTTGAATCCGATGACGAAGACGAAGAGGGTAAAATCAGACTCCGACTCACCCTTGATGAATATGATTTGTGTTTTGTAAGAAAATGAGAGAAAATATAAAAAACTTGTTATAAGTTATTGCAAACACAAAACAAAATAGTATAATAAATACAAAGGGATTTTAGATAGGAGAGATGAAAATGGAAAAAACCTATGTACCTTTCTGGGATTGGAAGGAAAAATCAAAACAGATTGAATACACTGAGAGCACACCACTTCTCAATGCTGATGGAACTCTTAACGCAAAAGGTTGGGCAAGACATAATGTTTTCGAGTATGATCGTAGTCTTGTTAAATCAGGTATTATGAGCCGTAAGGAATGGGATTTTTATCAGGTTTCAGATGGCAGATATATGGTACAGTTGAGTTTTGCCAATATCAAAATCGGTGGCTATATTGCTGCAAAACTTATTGACCTTGTTGAAGGCAAAGAAATTATTGACTGCACAACTCTTTTTTTAGGTGGCGAAAAGCACGTTCCACCTGCAAAGGGCGATGTGCCTAATCGTTACAGAGACAAAATCGGCAAGGCTGATTTTGATTTCGACACAAAAGAGACTGAGAGAACACTCTGGTTCAGATGCCCTACAAAGGATAGAGGCGTTGTTGAGTGTAATTTCCGTATGGATATTGCTCCCGGACTTGAAAATATCACAACAGTTCTTCCTTTTGATGAGGACCCGACAAGATATTTCATGACAACAAAGCAGATTGGTATGCCTTGTGAGGGCACAATGAGAATCGGTAACGAAACATATTCATTCTCTAAAGAAGATACATTTGCATTCCTTGACTGGGGCCGCGTTAATACAATTCATGAAATGGTCTGGTATTGGGGTAGTGGCGCTACATATCTTCCAGACGAAAATGGTGAAAAACATATTTTTGGTTTTGAAATCACATGGGCAATCGGTAACGAAAGCAATGCAACAGAAACAGCAATTTTCTATGACGGAAAAGCACATAAATTCGGTGCAATCGACGTTGAAACATTCCCTAAAGATGACAAATATATGGACGAATGGAAATTCATTTCCGAAGATGGTCGTTTCAATCTCACAATGACTCCTACATTTGACTACCATACAGACCTTGACCTTAAAATCGGCAGAATGCATGCACATCAGGTGCACGGTCTCTGGAATGGTGATGTTACTCTGGATGACGGAACAAAGCTTGAAATAAAAGATATGTATGCTTTCTGCGAATATGTAGAAAACAGATGGTAAAAAAATTGCAGAGAAGATTAATAGGGTCTTCTCTGCTTTTTTTATTATTGTTCTCTGAAAATATTGATTATTCTTAAAACGGTAAAGGCTATTATCCCAACGGTCAGTGTCATTTCAAGAAGTTTGAGGATTTGTAGTGTTTTTCCAAGTTTTGAGATTATATTAATATCGTTACCCATATTCATTATATTATTCACCGCTTGACAAAAGAACTCCGTGGGCGATTCCGGGAACACTTTCGCCTTGTAACGAAGATGTGGTTGAAAGAAGCGCACCTGTACCAACAAAAAGCACCTTGTTAAGTTCTTTGTTCCGGAGTTTTTTCATGATAAGAGAGTTGACGACGGCGGCACTACAACCACACCCTGACCCGCCTGCATGCATATCTTGCTCTTCCAGGTCATAGAGCATAAGTCCACAATCATTATGCACGGATGAAATATCGATTCTGAAATCCTTTTTCAACAAATCGATTAGAAGTTCACTGCCGACTTTACCTAAATCACCGGTGAGAATCAAATCATAGTCGTCAGGATTTGTGTTCGTATCATTAAGAAAACTCTGTATGGTTTCTGCCGCAGCCGGGGCCATGGCAGCTCCCATATTGTTAGCATCCTTTATACCGAAATCCATAATTTTTCCGAATATAACTGCTTCTATACAAGGAGAGTTTTCTTCGTGCTGTGAAATAACTGTTGCACCCGATGCAGTGGCAGTCCTTTGCGCTGAAGGTGGTCGTTGACCTCCGTATTCAAGTGGTAGACGAAATTGCCTTTCAGCAGATGCAAAATGTGATGACGTGGATGCAACAGCGTTTACAACTACTTCAGAATCAACTAAAACTGATGCAAGTGCCATGGAAAGAGCCATGGTTGAACACGCACCATAAAGTCCTAAAAAAGGAATTTGTAATTCTCTTATACCGAACGATGTGCCGATACATTGGTTGAGCAAATCTCCTGCCATAATAAGGTCGATATCTTCCGGTGAGAATCCCGATTTTGCTATTGCTCTTGATACAGCTTCTTTGTGTAATGCACTTTCACTTTTTTCCCATGTGGGACATCCGTCAATTGTGTCGTCGTCATAGACTTTGTCGAATTCATTTGCAAGAGGTCCTTCTCCTTCTGCTTTTCCGACAACGGAGGCAAAACCGTGAATTGATGGTTTTGATGGTAACAAAATTGTGTGTTTTCCTTTTCGTTCGCCCATGAAATCAGTCCTTTCCCTTTGTGTTTTAGTTTTTCCGAAAAACGACAAATAATTCAAAACCGTTCATTGACAATTATGGTGTTTTTTTGATATAATTTTTGAAAATAAAATTTTCTTAAGGATGATAAAAAATGAGTGAAAGAAAATTTCTTGATATAGCGCTGAACAAACCTGAGCCAGGAGATAAGATTGAGTATTTTAATAACATCAAGAGAAGATTGAATGGCTATATCCTCACAAGTAATCAGAAGGACCAACCACAGGCAGGATATTGCTATGAAATTGATGTTACTGATATGTGGGAAGAATATAGGAAGTTAAAGGAAACTTGCGGATATAAGCTTTCTTTCAATACAATTATTATGATGGCAATGGTTGAGGGACTTAAAGCTGCTCCACGACTTAATGCTCACATCGATTTCGATTATAAACGTTGCTGTGGAACACTTACAATCAAGAAGCATATTGACGTTGCTATGCCGGTTATGCTTGACAGCGGTGAAACATTTCCTGTAAAAATCTGTCATTGTGAAGAAAGAAATCTTCAGAGCCTTCAGGAAGAAATCGACACAATGTCATATAAAATGAAAAACACTGATATCGACGGTGTGCTTGGTGACCTTGTTGTGCAGAGAATAGTGGGCTTTTTGCTTAAAGGAAAAATCTCAACAACAATTTCACAGAGTCTTGCCGGTGTTGTTGGTAAACACAAGATTGCTACAATTGGCGACTTCCTTAAGAAACAGGCAAAAGATGGCGAAGAAGGACTTAAATATTACCACCTTAATGAAGGCACGGTTTGTTTCTCTAACTGGGCAGGACTTTATGACGGTCTTCGTGGTTTTGAAACTACATCTCCACTTCTTTATCCACAGGTATTTATGATGGGTGTTGGTGGATTTATCGAAAAGGATTTTGCATACAGAAATGAAAAAGGTGAAGTTGACTTGAAGACAAGAAAAATGCTTCCTGTTACACTCACATTTGACCACAGAATCGGTGCATTCAACGATGTAATTCCATTTATGAAGAAGATGGACGAGATTTTTGATAATCCTCAGGTAATTCATGAGTGGTAAAAACATATACATATATATGGCGGAGTTTCGACTCCGCCTTTGTTTTTGTGAAAATCAATTCATTAGCTTATCTATCAGTATTTCGGCATTTTTTCGTGCCTCATCAGGCTTTGAATAACCATTGACAAGACCATTATATCTAAATCTTTCATCTCTGCCTTCATATATTGAAATAATAGATTTTTCCAGGAGCTTGTTTTCTACAGAGATAAGTGCCTGGATTTTTTCTGTTTCCATAATGCTGTTATCTGTCAGAAATTGCGATGCAATTATGTTTTCATCAGCCACAAACGGTAGAATATGAATGTTATCGGAAACACAGAATCCCAGTCTGAATTGAGGAAAAACTAAGAATTGAAAAAAATTATTGTTAAAATATGTCGGACTCGCTATTATGCTGATTTTCTTTTGCAAGGCATAGTTTTTGATGACTCCCAGAATTATTGCACCCACGAAATTGCATTCATCAATAATGTTTATCACTCGGTCACAAATATTAAAAAGAGTGTCATAATGAGTATGTACTCCCAATGGAGTAGGGGAGGAAAGCAGGTGAATTTTAGATTTTACTTTGTCTGAACTGTTTTTTAATTCTTTTGAGAAAAATCTGTGAATATAGTTTACAATTTTTTCTTCATTAAGAAATGATGAAAGCTCATTGTGTAATCTTTCTTTGATGTTAGAGGCGTTTTTTAAATTGTTACACGCCGTCCTATAAAAATTGTTTTCCTTGTTTTTGTGAATAAGAATTTCCCGTATAAGGTCATCGGGATAGTGCTTGTTTTTTGCAATATCATAGTATTTTTCCCAGATTCCCGGAAGCACGGGGTTTAATTTGTTATATCCGCCATCGGATAATATGTATGTATTCAGGTTTTCAATATATATTCCATCAGTTGCTTCGTCATAAAAGGGATTGAAAAGTGTAATATTATATCCGTGAAGTAAAGTTTCAAGATGTGAAAAAAATACAGACTTTTCATAATCATCACCATTAATTATGAAAACTTTTGCTGACGGGTCTTTTTTGTAAATCGAATTATATGCCGAGCAGTAACCACTGCTGCAAAGAACAGTTGAAAAAAATTTTTTCATAATATCACCTCTCCATCTTATATTATTCTATGCAGTTTATTTTGTTAATTTGTTGACATTTATGTGCAGGTGATATATAATATTCGCGATAAAAATTTATAGGAGTGTATAAAATTATGCCATTAGTAAATGCAAAAGAAATGCTTACAAAAGCAAAGGCTGGTCACTACGCAGTTGGTCAGTTCAATATCAATAACCTTGAGTGGACAAAAGCAATTCTCCTCACAGCACAGGAAATGAATTCTCCTGTTATTCTTGGTGTATCTGAGGGTGCCGGTAAATATATGTGCGGCTATAACACAGTTGTAGGTATGGTTGAGGGTATGCTTGAAACACTTAACATTACAGTTCCTGTTGCTCTTCACCTTGACCACGGTTCATACGAAGGTGCAAAGGCATGTATCGAAGCTGGTTTCAGCTCAATCATGTTCGACGGTTCTCACTATCCAATCGATGAAAACATCGAAAAGACAAAGGAATTAGTTGCAATCTGTGAAGAAAAAGGACTTTCAATTGAAGCAGAAGTTGGTTCAATCGGTGGCGAAGAAGACGGTGTCGTTGGTGCTGGTGAATGTGCTGACCCGGAAGAATGCAAGATGATTGCTGACCTTGGCGTTACAATGCTTGCAGCCGGTATCGGTAATATTCACGGTAAATATCCTGAAAACTGGGCTGGTCTTTCATTTGAAACACTTGCAGCAGTTCAGGAAAAGACAGGTACAATGCCTCTCGTTCTTCATGGCGGTACAGGTATTCCTGCTGACATGATTCAGAAGGCTATTTCTCTCGGCGTTTCAAAAATCAACGTTAACACAGAATGTCAGCTTGCATTCCAGGAAGCAACAAGAAAGTACATTGAAGAAGGCAAGGACCTTCAGGGTAAGGGCTTTGACCCAAGAAAGCTTTTAGCTCCTGGTGTAGAAGCAATCAAGGCTACAGTTAAGGAAAAGATTGAACTCTTCGGTTCAAAAGATAAAGCGTAATTGAATTTTTTAAAACGGTAGGGCGGGGTCTTGACCCCGCCGATATTGTTTATATGGAAAAGATAAAAAGAGGTCATTCTGAGGAACAAAGTGACGAAGAATCTGTCTGATATTCTTCGCTATGCTCGGAATGACCTTAATTATTTAGTATGTAATTTCTATTTCGTTTTTACCAATCTTGTTTTTGTATGTGACAATGCCTTTATTTGGAATATAAATTTCTGTTTTAATATTATCAGAGAAATCATTTTTACAGGTCCATTTCAAAGTGAATCTGTGATTTTTGCTATCCGTTTTAATCTCATCAATATCACCACAAACGGCAACCGGATAAGGCCTGTTGAAAGTTTTGTTCAATTCATCCTTTTCAAAATGATATCCCCAATAAATATTACTCCAGTGATACTTTTCAAATTCATCCATAATGAAATCAATGTGACGAAGCCATTCGTGACCGGGTGATGAGCCACCCCATTCACCGAAAATCACAGGCACATTCATTTTTAACTGGTTTTGTCTGATTTCTCTTAAAATACATCTTACTCTGTTGTCACTTGAATACTTGTTGTACAAAGGTGAGTCAATGAAAATGTCATAAGCGTGTGGTGAATAAACATCATTTTCTTTTGTTTTAATTACAAAAGGAAGACCCATGTTTGCATAATAGTTATGTTCAAAGATATTTAAAATACCTTTCTTGTTTATGTTTTTACATGCATTATCAAAGAATGGTTGATAATAATCATTGTTAAATTCGTTTGTGTATTTTTCTAAACCATTTATGGCATCATAAAACTTCTCTTCACTGTCCATTGTGTCAAGGAGATTATGAAGTCCTTTTTTTGTACGAATAAATGAATATGCTTTGAGTGCAAATTTAGCAAAGCCTGTTTTGTCTTTACAATTCTTAAAGCATTTCTCAAAATTCACATCCTTACCATAAACTGTTTTAATAACATTTGAAGCAAGAGTTAAGAATACTTTTCGCCCGTCTTTGTGTATATATGGTTCGTTAAAATAGTCATATCCGATTATGTTTTTGCAATCCGAAAGGGATTCTGCCACATAGGACCACATTTTAATAAACTTGGTCTGTATGTTGTTGCGATTAGTCCAGAAATCATTAAAAGCCTTCTGCACACCCTGCATATAGAAATATCCCTCAGCCCAGATAGCGTATTTTTTAGGATTGGTACAAGTCGGGTCAACAGCCCATTTTGGTGCACCGTCACCATGAAAATAGTGAGCAAACAAGTCCTGGTGCATATCAAACATAACATAAATATTATGTTCGGCACATTTGTCAATGAATTCTTTTAAAGCAGAAATCACGTCATCATTATACTTGCCTTCATGTGGCTCAATAGCTGCCCAGGTAATTCCGAGACGAACAATATTGACACCAACAGATGTCATATCATCAAAAAGACCATTTTTAAAAAGCTCCTTGTAAACAAGATGCTTATTGGCATTGTGCTTCTTGATACAGAGATTTATTCCACGGAATATTCTTTCTCTGCCGAATTCATCCCTGATTTTCAAATTATCGCAATAAAACATAACTTTACCTCGTGTTTATTGTGGTATGGCATCATTCTATCATAATAGCTTAGAGATTACAATAAACAAATGGTTGATAAAATGGTTGTTATTTAGTATAATTGTTTGCGAGGTGTTTATATGATTACTCCAACAATTAAACTTTACGAAAATGATTCATATATAAAGGATTTTTCTGCAACTGTTCTTTCTTGCGAAGAAAAAGACGGTGCATATTTCCTTGCCCTTGATAGAACCGCATTCTTCCCTGAAGGTGGCGGACAGGATGCTGACAAAGGTAAAATAGGGGATGCAGATGTTCTTGATGTGCAGATTAAAAATGATGTGATTTATCATAAGGTCAACAAATCATTTAATGAAAATAAAGAAGTGACTTGCACACTTGATTGGGATACTCGTTTTTCAAGAATGCAGAATCATACGGGTGAGCATATCATTTCAGGTGTAATCCATAGCCTTTTTGGATACAACAATGTGGGATTTCATATGAATGATACACTTATTACCCTTGATGTTGACGGACCATTGACAGAAGAAGATATAAAGGCGGTTGAATTGAAGTCTAACAAGGCAATTTACGATAATAAGAGCATAAAAACTATTTATCCTACAGCCGAAGAATTGCCAAACTATGATTATCGCAGCAAATTGGATATAACCGAAGGTGTCCGACTTATTGAAATTGAGGACTATGACCTTTGTGCATGTTGTGCCCCACATGTTGCCAAAACAGGTGAAATCGGAATTATCAAAATTTTATCATTTATACCATATAAAAAGGGTACACGAATCGAAATGATTTGTGGTGCGTTGGCGCTTAATGATTATCAGACTCTTCACACAACAAACAAATCTGTTATGAATATGCTCTCTGCAAAACGATTTGAAATTGCAGAATCTGTTGAGAGAATACAAAATGAACTTGCAATTCTTAAAGCCGAAAACAAGAAACTTATGGGTGAAATAGCAAGCCTTAAAATGGAAAAATACACAAACGATAATAAGGTCTGTGTGTTCATTGACGGAGTTTCTTATGATGAGTTGAGAAATTGCTCAAATCAATTAATAGAGGAATTTGAATACTGTTATCTCTTCTCAGATACCGGCGATGATAATTATATTTATGTTGTTTCAAGTAAAGAAAACAATGTCCGTGAGTTGGTACAGAATCTTAACAAAGCCTTTAATGGTAAGGGTGGAGGACGAGATACCTATGCACAAGGCAAAATTGTCGGCACAAAAGAAGAAATTAAAAAGTTTGTATTATAAAAATGAAGACCGAAGGAAATTCCTTCGGTCTTTTTAGTTAGCGATTATTTGTTAGCTTGTTTTGAGTACTTGAGTTTATAAACAAGTCTCATAAGTCTTGTTTCAATTGGGTTGATTGGAACAATCTTTTCAAACATCTGAGCACTTACCTGAATCTTAGCACCCTTGTTAGTGATGAATTCGATAGCACCAGCATCGTATTCACTACCAGCAACACAGAGAGCACCATTGTTTTCAAGAAGAACAGCATTTCTGCCCTTGAGTTTTTTTACAACTTTTTTAGCTGTTGCAAGAGAATTGTTAGGGTCATACTTAGCGCTCTTAACATTAACACCAACAATCTGAGCAAAGTCATCAATCAGCGGACGCATTTTCTTGCCCATCTTTGAACAAGCAATTGTGTATGGGTCTTTTGTGTGGTAGATGAAGTTAACATCGTCACGCTTTTTGTAAACTGCACGATGAAGCTCAATTGATGCGTTACTTGCATCACCGGCGATAACATCACCGGAATCAATGTCGATTCTTGTGATTGAACCATCACCATCAATAACAGAAATGTTGAAAACAGGACCGTCACGCTCACTCTTACAAGGCTCGAATTCAGGAGCTGAAGAAGGCTTCTTAACAAACTTTTCTACAACATAGTCATTGATTGCTGTAAGGCTTTCAGCAACTGTGCCTGTGAGTGATGTATACTTATCCAATACAAACTGTTCACAAACATCTTCAAGACGCTTTGCAACATTGAATGCATCGTCATAGTCAACACCCATGCAGACTGCACCGTGGTGAGCCATAACAGCAGCCTTAGAATCTGAACGAGTAATTGCTTCAATAACACCTTTGCGAAGCTTCTTTGTTCCCGGAAGACCATAAGATGCAATCGGAATATTGTTACCGATGATTTCAGCATTTTCACCTTCAACATTGTTGATGTCCATACCAAGAGTTGAAATGATAGAAGCATTTATCTGGTGTGTATGAATAACAAAGTTAATTTCAGGGCGAAGCTTATAACAAGCAGCATGAATACCTTTTTCACTTGATGGCTTGATTTCGCCTTCATATTCAAGGTCTTCAATGTTTACCAGAACGATTTCTTCAGGAGTGAGAGTTTCGTATGCACGTCCACTTGGAGTGATAACAAACTGTGTGTCACTGATTCTGCAAGAAATGTTACCCCATGTACGAGCAATAAGACCGCTTTCAATAAGCTCAATACCAGCTTTGATTACGAGTTCTTTAGCTTGCATAATTTCCATAACTTTCACCTCAATTTTTTAGGGATTAAAGGTGGATGAAGATGAATTCATCCACCCGAAAAAGTCAATGATTATTTGTTTGAAGGCTTAACTGCAACGTTTGCAAATACCTTGTCGAAGCACTGGAGTGCCTGGTCAATCATCTTAGGTGTGTATGCAGCTGATGTGTAGAGACGGCTACCGGCAAGAGTAACAAGACCTTCTGCCATGTAAGCAGCGCCCATGTACTGCATTTCCTTCTTTCTTTCGCTTGTAGCTGAAAGAACACCAGGGATTTTCCAAGGTTTGCACCAGTCGATTGAGTAGTGCATTGTACCAACTGTTTCAAGATGGCAAACTGAACCTTCGTTCCAAACAACGAATGGAAGGCCATGCTTAGCAACGAGTTCCTGAAGACCTGTTGTAAGTCTGTCACCCATTTCGCCAGCCTTCTGACATGCATTCTGCTTGTCGATTTCTTCAAGAGTGAAGTAACCGGCACAGCATGAAAGTGGGTTAGCAGTCATTGTACCACCTGTGAATGCCTTCTTAACCTTCATACCTGAATCGTCAAGACCTGCACCAAGATGCTTCATGTACTGCTTCTTACCGCCGACACCACCAGCACCCGGATATCCACCGGCAATAACTTTACCGAAGATTGTAAGGTCAGGAGATACTCCGAAGAAGCCCTGAGCACCAGCCATACCGATACGGAAACCTGTAACAACCTCATCGAATACGAGAAGTGCGCCATATTTACGGCAAAGTCTTTCAACGCCCTTGTTGAATTCATAATCAACAGGAGTTGTACCGCTTTCAGGACCGATTGGTTCAATAAATACAGCAGCTGTACCACCGTTGAACTGGTTGAGCCAGAGTTTTCTTTCAAGGTCTTCAAGGTCGCCCGGGAAGAATTCCTGAGTATGTTTGAAGAGGTAAAGTGGAACACCGCTTGCCTGTGTGAACTTAGAACCGGGAACACGGATACCATAACCGAGCTGGTCTGACCAACCGTGGTAAGCGCCACCCATTTTAAGGATGTTCTTTTTACCTGTTGCAAGACGAGCAACACGAACAGCTGTCATACAAGCTTCTGTACCTGAACCCTGCATACGGAACATATCAACTGATTCAACTGAGTCAGAGATTTTCTTAGCAAGTTTGTATTCAAATTCGTGGAAAAGACCTGTTGAAGGACCACAAGTATTAAGAAGGTCGATAACCTGGTCACGAACAACCTTAGGATTTGAACCAAGAACTGTAGGTCCACCTGCCTGAAGGAAGTCAAAGTACTTGTTTCCGTCAACGTCATAAAGGTAAGCACCCTCAGCCTTTGTGAAAACAAGTGGGAATGGATAGTTGAAAGCAAGGTTGTGCTGAACACCACCAGGGATGATTGTCTTTGCTTCAGCAATCATTTCCTTTGATTTAGCACATTTCTTGTCATAGTACTCTTCTTCATACTGCTTGAGAACTTCAGGCTTAATTGAATAAATTGGTTTGCTGATAAGTTCGTCGAGCTGTCTGTTAATCTGAGCAGCATCATGATAATGTGCGATTGCAAATCTTGTATCTGCCATAATTTTTCTCCTCCGTTTTGGATGTATTTATCATCTGCCATTACAGCAGACAATCGTTCACATACAATTATAACACTAAAAATTACCATGTCAACAGTTTTTACAAAAATAACGAGAACAGAGTAGTTAAAAAACATCTATAAGTTAAAAATCATCTGAAACATAGTCAAAAACAATCTAAACAACAATTTATAATAGTAGAAACACCACAACTTTTTGTCCGTGAAGAACAAGTGAAGTTGTGGTGTTGTGTGTAATATAGAGCGTTTTTTGTCGGGACATCACAAATAGTCAAAATTTATCTAAACAAGTTTTTTACAAGAATTCCTGCGTCTTTATTGTTAAAATCAGTAGGGGAGTTTTTAAAGTTTTTAAGTGTTTCCCAACGTTCAACATAACTCTGAATCTTCTCGTCAGGAATGGATAAATGCAAATCACACAAATTAAGAATGAGCTTGTTTACAGAATCCTTGTCACTATTCATAGCAGATAAGACCTGATTAAAAAGTGTTGGGTTAGCCTTTTCGCATTCGCACAAATATTGTGGCAGAAAAACTGCACACGCAATTCCGTGCGGTACATTGTAATCTTCTGTGAGAGCATAACCCATTCCGTGCGGAAAACCTGTACCACCCTTGTTAAGGGCAAATCCTGCATAGAGAGATGCGAAATAAAGTGTGCCACGGTCACCTTCAGTTGGCAATTCTTCACTCTTGCTCAGTTTTTCAAGAACAGGATAAATCATTCTGATTGCGATAAGTGCAAATTGCTCAGTGAGAAAATCTGCACGAGGTGAAAACATTGATTCAATAGCGTGAGCCAATGCATCAAGTGCAGTCGAAACAGTTGTCCTATATGGTACGGAATAAGTGTATTTAGCATCTGCAAGAGCATATTTTGCATAATAGTTTTTACCACTGATACTCTGTTTTCTTCCGTTTTCACGAGTAAGCACAGAAACACCCGAAACCTCACTACCGGTACCGGAAGTTGTACCAATAACAATAAGAGGCAAAGGCTTGTTTTCGACTTTTTCAGTATAAATTCCGTCGTTTATAATGTGTGGATTAGTTGCATAAACGCAAACAGCCTTAGAAGCATCAAGTGGCGAGCCACCACCGATACCGACAACAAAGTCAGCACCGAAATCTCTTGCAACCTTTCCGCCTTCACAACAGGTTTCAGTTAATGGGTTTTCGGTAATCTCGTCAAAAACTGTATACTCAATTTCCGATTCATGGAAAACAGAAATTAACTCGTCAAGAGCACCTGACTTTTTCGCAGATGTCCTACCTGTAACAATAAGACATTTTTTACCAAATTCTGAAAAAATATTCTTGTTGTTCTGCAAAACATTACTGCCACCGATAATACTCACCGGCATATAAAAACTGAAATCATAATTCATACTAATCACTCCGATGAGATTATTTTATCATTATAACGAAAAAAATCAACTGTTATTTTAATCGTTCAGGTTTGTCTGTCTGACAAAGAATATAATCTATTGAAACGTTATAAAAGTCAGCGAGGGTAATCAGAGCTTGTGTGGGTATATCACGCAGACCATTTTCGTAATATGAATAACAAACTTGAGAACAATTTAATATGTTAGCAATATCTTTTTGAAGTAAGTCGCCATCTTCTCTTAAATCTCGTAATCTGTTATATAACATAAAAACACCTCAAGGCTATTATGTCATATAACAAAATGATATATTGACTTGCATAACAAATTGTTATATAATCAAAACATGACTTTTTGTTATAAATAAGAAAGGAAGAATATTATGAAAAAAACAAAACAATTTTTATCAGTTCTCTTGGCTCTGATGATGATAATTTCAATCATTCCAATGTCAAGTATCACAGCAAGTGCGGCAACACTTATTTGGCCAGTTCCTGGTCACACAAACCTGTCACAGGGTTATCATAGTGGACATGCAGGTATAGATATTTCCGATGGTTCAATAGGTGGAGCAGATGTTGTTGCAGCAATGAGCGGAACCGTTAGCAATATATACTCATGTCCTGATAATCATTACGGAAGCTTTGGTGATTGTGGCGGATTTGGAACAGGCGTTATTATTCGAGGCGATGATGGTCGTTGGTATCAATATGCACATATGCAGGGCTACAGCATTCCTTCAAACGTTTATGTTGGTGCGTATGTTACCGCAGGAACGAAAGTTGGTAAAGTAGGTAATACTGGCAATTCGTCAGGTAATCATCTCCACTTCCAGATTAATACAAGCAATGCATGGAATGGACCAGTTAATCCACAAAGCGAAACATACTCTCATTCTGTATCTTATTTTACATCAGTATGGGCTGATAACATAACTAAAACTGATGCTATAATTAACGCTACAATAATTGGAACAAACCTTTCAACTTGCGGTTTTTATATCGGTAAATCCCCGAGTAGTATGGTGAAGAAAACCGAAACTGTAAATGGTTATGTGGAAAATATTTGGTATACAATGAGTACAGATTATGGTTCTCTTGAACCAAGCACAACCTATTATTATAAATTCTTTATCACTGTTGGTGGTACAGAATATTGCTCCGATGTTAAAACATTCAGAACAGTGGATGAAACTTATACAATTGCATACAGTGCAAATGGTGGCTCTGGTGCACCAAGCAGTCAAACAAAAATACATGGAACAACACTTAAGTTAAGCAGTACTGTTCCAACTCGTGCGGGATATACCTTCCTTGGTTGGTCAACAAGTAGAACAGCCACAACGGCAACATATTCAGCAGGTGATAACTATACAACAAATGCTAGCGCAATACTTTATGCTGTATGGCAGAAAAATCCAGAAACAGTTTCATCAATTTCCGTTGCAACTCAACCAACAAAAACAGAATATTACGTTGGTGACTCATTTGATTCAGCAGGACTTGCTATAAAAGTTGTAATGAGTGATGGTACAACAAAAACTATTACATCAGGCTTTACGATTGCAAAACCTGATATGACAACATCAGGAACAAAGACAGTAAATGTTTCTTATGGCGGTAAAACAACATCTTTTACAATCAATGTAAAAGAAAAGGCTGATACTCCTGATACAGATGTAACAATTAGCATTCAAAGACCATCTACAACTACAATCCGATACAAGGATGGCATTATTCTTCACGCTAATGTTAAAGGAGAGCTTCCTGAAGGAGCTAGTGTTGTATGGTATGTAAGCAACGACAATTTCGAAGGTGGTTATCTTGATGATGGTATGAGTTGTGTGTTTGTATCTAAAAATAATGGTTACACAACAATTTATGCTGTTATTGAAGATGCTGACGGTAATCAGTTGGTGGTAGATAGCATTGAATTACGCTCAAATGCTGGTTTCTTCCAGAAAATTGGTGGTTTCTTCCGTGCTCTTTTCGGAAACACAACAATTTATGAATATTAAAAATTAACATACAATGATACAGCGGGGCTTTGACCCCGCTTTTATCTTTTCAGAAGCTAAATCTGATGTGCAACAAAATGATATATTGACTCGAATAACGCATTATTATATAATATAATTGGAACTTTGCAGTTCTGTTTTAGGAGGAAAGGAATAATAATTATGAAAAGAGTAAAAAGAATTTTTTCCGTTTTTCTGACCTTGTTAATGATGGTTTCAATTATCCCGATGTCGGGTATTACTCCAAGTGCTGCTACAACAGCTCCGCCTGTAATCAGTGAGAGTGAAGTCTCTGAAAAAATTAATAAATTGTATGAAATCCTCGGTGAGGATTCTCTGTTTACTACTACTCGTACTGCTACTTGTGGAGTAAAATCAACCGGTCATGGCTGTGATTATTGCAAATTGAGTGAGATTATTGAGCAGGAATGGTTTATAGATGAGTTTGGTACAACATCCATAAGTCAATATCCGAATACATACAATTCCAGTGGAAAAGCGGGTGGCCCTGATGGAAGCTCATGCTTCGGATTTGCAACTTTTGCAGAATGGTATGTGTTCAGTACAAAGGAAACAGATAAGGTCACAACTCAATATGTTGGTACTTTTCCATCAAACTATGAAAACGCTGCGACATATATAAAAGCAGGCGATTTAATCCGATTTGGCTCACGTCATTCTGGTATAGCAATTTCCTGTGATTCTAATGGCGTTTTGGTGTTGGATTCCAACTGGGGAATTGACGGATATAACTGTCAGGTTAAACTGCACAATGTAAGATATAGTTTCTGTGATACTTTTACAATCTCTCGCGCATCAAACTCTTTTGCTGTTTCATCCACACCTACACCTCCTCCGGTTACCTGTGATTGTTCAACATCCTATGCAGGGGAATATACCTGTACAACCAAAAATGCAACCTTGAATATCCGAGCAGGACATGGTACATCATATTCTATAATCGGTTCTATTCCTGAAGGTGCAACAGTTTCTGTTTCAAAGGCAGACGGCACATGGGCTCATGTTACATATAATGGCACAAGTGGTTATGCATCAATGAGCTATTTGCAGAAGATTTCAACCAAAACAATTTATTCTTCCGTTGATTCTGTAAATTTAACTCTTGGCGGAACTGAAAATCAAGTGATTTATGTCTGGACCGAAGGAAGTTATGATAACTCTTGTTCCGTTCAGATGGAAAAAGAAAACTCAAAAATTGACTGCACTCTGGGAACAATAAATAGTGATAATAAAATGCCGTTGACCATCAGTGCAAAAGAAACCGGTACATCGACCATCAAATTGTCCGTAAAAGATGATAAAACAGGTGAGGTGCTTCATAGCATTGTAGTTAACGTTAGTGTTAATGCAAAAACATATACAGTATCATATAATGCAAATGGTGGCTCAGGTGCGCCGTCAAAGCAGACTAAAACCCATGGTACAGAATTGACATTGAGTAGTGTAAAACCAACAAGAACAGGATACACCTTCCTTGGTTGGTCAACAAGCAGAACAGCCACAACTGCAACATATTTGTCGGGTGGGAAATTTACCACAGATGCAAACACAACCCTTTATGCAGTATGGCAGAAGGATTCCGAAACGCCGGATGTCCCTGATGTTCCTGATATACCGGACAAGCCTGACATACCTGATACACCGGATGCAGGTTTTACATTTAGTATCAAAGAGCCGACAACAACCATAATCCGTTATAAGAATGAAATAATTCTTCAGACTGAAATTCAAGGTGATATTCCTGAAAACTCAAGAATTGAATGGACATGGAATAATGAAAATTTCGATGCGACAGAAAGTGACGATGATGCATTGACAATCATTTCAAAGAATAACGGAAAAACTGTTTTTACAGCAACTCTTCACGATGCAGACGGAAGTACACTTGCAACGGATGAGATTGAAATGCAATCGAAAGCAGGATTTTTCGATAAGCTCATCTATTTCTTCCGGATTCTTTTTGGCGGCGTAAAGGTTTAATATAATAAAAAAGTTAAAGTTTTTATATAGCTCTACTGGAAAGGAGAGCTATATTTTTTTGTTTTATGGTCATTTTGTTGTATTTATGACCACTTATTTCAATATATTTACCAATTGAATAAAGGCGAAAAATATTGTATTATATTATAGTATAGGAAAATGGGGTGAGATGGGCAATCTTAAGGTGGTGAAAAGGTGAAAAACAAGAAAAACATAATTTCGATTCTTGCGATTTTGGTTGTAGTATTCATTTTTGTTTTTTCACTTTTCAACAGTATGATGCGTGATGCCGAAGCGAGTAATTTTGCTATGGGAAGCCCTGTTACGATTAAGATTTACGGCGAAAAAGATGGGGACACCCTTTGCGGATATGCCATTGAAAGAATAAAGTTTATCGATAGCACCTATTTATCCCATACCTCAGGTGTTTCTGCAATTTCTGTATTGAATAAAGATGGCGAATTGTTATCAGATGAGTGGTTTTCGAAATATCTTGATGAGTGCGTTGATTATTCAAAAAAATGCGATGGTTTTACTCTTTTCAGTGGTGATTTAAAGGATTTGTGGAAAATCGAAGATGGTGGATATTTACCAACCAATAAAGAAATCACACGATCTGTTAATAATGTCAAGGATGCAACAGTAAAAATTGAAGATAATGTTGTTAAAATCAGTGGCGGAAAACTTGATTTAGGTGCATTAGGAAAAGGGACAGCCTGTAACGAAGCAATCAGGTATCTGAAGAACCAAAAAGTTGAAAATGCACTTGTTACAGTTGGTGGCTCGGTTGGTGTAATTGGAAAAGAGCCGTATAAAATTGGTGTGAGAAATCCATTCGGTGGTCAGAATGACTATTTTGCGATTCTGAATGTGACAAATTGCTTTGTATCAACATCGGGGGATTATGAAAAGTATTTCGAAAAAGACGGAATAAGGTATTCCCACATATTTGATTCAAGGACAGGTAAGCCTGTGCAGAACGACATAACTTCTGTGACGGTTGTTGTGGATAATGGCACGTTGAGCGATTTTCTTTCAACTGCAATTTTCATAGAAGGTGTCGAAAAAGGCATTGAGCTTGCAGAAAAATTTAATGCAGAGATTATTATTGTGAAAAAAGATAAAACAGTTCTTGTTTCAAAGGGTTTGAAAGATAAATTGACGGTCGATGATGACAGTTTTTCAATTTCGGTGATTGAATGAAAAAACTAATTACAAAAAAAGATTTTATATTACTTGCTGTTGTGCTGATTATTGGCATAGCTGGAATAATTCTTATGAATTCAACGGAAAAAGGCAAGAGTGCAACAATAGTAGTTGACGGAAAAACCGAAATGATTATTTCTCTTGATGAGAATTCTGAGAAAGAAATCAAGGGAATTGTTGTCTGTTGCAATAATGGAGAGATTTATATAAAAGAGTCTGATTGTCCTGATAAGGTGTGTATACGAAGTGGCAGAATCTCAAAATCAGGTGAGAGCATTATTTGCGCTCCAAACAGAGTAGCGATAAAAATTGATGGTGAAAAGGGCGGTTTGCCTGATGCTATGACAGGGTGAGTGAAAATGCACGAAAAAATCAAAAGAATAACATTCACAGCTCTGATGACTGCAATAGCAGTTGTATTATCTTTTGTTGAAAGTCTTTTACCAACGGCGTACTTTATGCCACCGGGCAGTAAATTAGGACTTTCTAATATACCTGTAATGTTTTCAGCCTCAAAACTCAGTGTCGGCGAAACATTATTGATTGTAGTATCAAAATCCGTATTCGTGTTTATTACAAGAGGGTTTACAGCTTTTTGTATGAGTCTTGCAGGTGGAATATTTAGTGCGTTATGTATGATTTCCATATTCAGAAAAACAAAAGGTTTCGGATATATGGGAATTGGTGTGTTATCAGCACTTTGTCATAATGCAGGACAAATTATCGTATCTTATTTTCTGGTGCAGACAACTGCAATATTAGGGTATGCTCCTGTGTTGATTGTAGCATCGGTTTTTACAGGAATATTAACCGGCACAATATTGAAAATATCAATGCCGTATTTTTCTAAACTTATAAGAGTTAAGGAGATGGAAAAGTGAGACCTTTAAAAATTAAAGTAGAGGGTTTGCTTAAAGCAGTCAAAAAAGGTCGTGGTGGTGTGAGTATTGCTCACCACAAAAACACGGCGGGAATGCGAGTAATCCGTATTCCTACACCACCTTTCGTGCAGATTGCCATGAGACAGGGTATAGGTGCTGAATGTACACCTGTGGTAAAAGTAGGTGACTATGTTAAGTTAGGTCAGCTTATAGGTGACAGTGATGCCTATATCAGCGCACCGATTTATGCCTCAATTTCAGGTACAGTTACTGAAATCAAGGATATCAAACTTTCGACAGGCGTTACTTCAAAAGCAGTAGTTATCGAAAGTGACGGACTTATGGCACCTGATGAATTTACTCCACCGGTTGTTACAGATGCAAAGAGTCTTGTTGATGCCGTCCGTAAATCAGGTCTTGTGGGACTTGGTGGTGCGGGATTCCCTGCCCATGTAAAGCTTAATCTTCCTCAGGAAGCAAAGATTGATACACTTATTATCAATGCTGCTGAATGTGAGCCATATATCACAGTTGACTATCGTGAGTGTGTTGAAAACAGTGTTAATATTATGCGTGGCGTTAATGCTGTAAGTAAATATCTTCATATAGATAATGTTATTATCGCAGTTGAGGATAATAAGCCGATTGCTTTGCAGATTCTTAAAGAAATTGCAGACAGTGTTGCTGAGGGCGAAAAAGTTAAGGTTATGGCACTTAAATCACAGTATCCTCAGGGTGCTGAAAAGATGATTATCCAGTCTGCAACAGGTAGAAAAATGCCTCCCGGAAAGCTTCCGTCAGATGTTGGCTGCGTTGTAATGAATGTTGCAAGTATTGCCTTTGTTGGTCGTTATGTTGCAACAGGTAAACCGCTTGTAAGCAGAAGTATGACAATTGATGGTTCTGCAATCAAAATACCTAAAAATGTCCGTGTGCCAATTGGTACAATGATGGATTACATAGTTGACTATTGTGGCGGATTTACAGAAGAGCCTGAAAAAATCGTTTGTGGTGGTCCTATGATGGGCTCAGCAATCACAGATATCAATTATCCTATCCTTAAAGGTAACAATGCTCTGCTGGCTTTTAAAAAAGGTGACCTGAGTATAAAGAAGGAAACAGATTGTATCCGTTGTGGTCGTTGCGCTGCTGCATGTCCGCTTAATCTTGTTCCGACCAATATTGAAAAATTCACCAAAATCGGTGATATTCCTAAACTTAAACATTCAGGCGCAATGGTGTGTATGGAGTGTGGTTCTTGTGCATACAGTTGTCCTGCAGGTAAGCCTTTGGTACAGCATATGAGACTTGCAAAGGCAAAAATCAGAGAGGAGGCTGCAAAGAAATGAGCGAAGTAACTAAAAGACTTGTTGTCAGTGCATCACCGCACTTCCGTTCAAAAACAACAACTACAAGTATTATGCTTGATGTCATAATTGCAATGATTCCTGCTCTTGTGGCAGCTGTAATCCTCTTTGGTTACCGTTCACTTATACTTACAGTTGTATCGGTAATTTCTTGTGTGGTTTTTGAATATCTTTCAAGAAAAGTAATGAAAAGACATAATACAATAGGGGATTTGAGTGCGGTTGTAACAGGTATACTGTTAGCATTTAATCTTCCGTCAACAATGCCGTACTGGATGGTTATAGTCGGTGCATTTTTTGCAATTGTAATTGCCAAACAGTTCTTTGGTGGTATAGGTAACAACTTTGTTAACCCTGCGCTAATCGGCAGAATTGTTCTTATGGCATCTTATCCGTCACAAATCGGTAATTTCGTTGCACCATTTTCCCATAAAGGTGGAGTGGATGCAGTTACAACAGCAACACCACTTGCACAGATGACTTCAGTTTATTCTGCTGAAAATATCGGAACAGCTGTGGATTCGGCAGGACTTCCATCAATTTTAGATATGTTCCTTGGTGTAAAGGGTGGTTGTCTTGGCGAAGTTTGTACTCTTGCATTGGTTATCGGATTTGTTTATCTTGTAATCCGCAAGGTGATTTCACCTGTTATTCCGCTTGTTTATGTGGGCACAGTTGCTGTGGCAATGTTTGTGGCAGGTAAAGGTGATTTTACATTCATGGCATATCAGGTAATGGCAGGCGGTCTTATTCTCGGTGCAGTATTTATGGCAACTGACTACACAACATCTCCTGTTTCATTTAAGGGTAAAATTATTTATGCTATTGGTTGCGGCGTCCTCACTTCACTTATCCGAATTTTTGGTTCATTACCAGAAGGTGTTTCTTTCTCAATCATTATTATGAACATTCTTGTTCCTCACATCGAGCATATCACAACCGCAAGACCATTTGGTGAGGTTAAAGAAAAAAAGAATAAGAAGGAGGCTGAAGCAAAATGAAGAAATTCGATTTAAAAGAAGTTCTTGTTCCAACCATTTCACTCTTTCTTATAAGTGCTGTTGTAACTCTTTTGTTGGCAGTAACAAATTCGGTTACAAAGCCTAAAATTGCTCAGTTACAGATTGAAACAGAAAACAAGACAAAGGTTGCAGTTCTTTCTGATGCAAAAGAATTTTCCGATGCTATGACAATTTCTTATAATGGTGTTGATTATACATATTATGAAGGTTATGGCGAAGGAAAAGATATTATAGGTTATGTTTTCACAACATCAGCAAAGGGTTACGGCGGAGATATCGTAACAATGGTTGGTGTTAAGGCTGACGGTACAATTTCAGGGATGGATTTCCTTTCAATTTCTGAAACTGCAGGTCTTGGTATGAATGCAACTTCAGACGATTTCAAAGCACAGTTCAATGGTAAAAGCGGCGAAATCGGACTTAATAAAAATAACCCCGCTGAAAATGAGATTCAGGCACTTACCGGTGCTACAATCACATCAAAGGCAGTGACAAGTGCAGTTAATATTGCATTGGACCTTTTTGAGGAGGTGAATAACTGATGGCAGAAAAGAAATCAATCGTCAAGGAGTTTTCTAAAGGTCTTATTAAAGAAAACCCTGTTTTAAGACTTGTGCTCGGTACCTGTCCAACACTTGCAACATCAACTTCTGTTGAAAGTGCAATTGGTATGGGACTTGCTGCAACAGTTGTTCTCGTTTGCTCAAATATTGTTATATCAGCACTGCGAAAGGTTATTCCGTCAAAGGTTCGTATTCCTGCATACATTGTTATTATTGCAGGCTTTGTTACATTAGTACAGATGGTTGTTAAGGCATTTTTGCCACAGATTGACGAAATGCTTGGCGTTTATCTTCCTCTCATCGTTGTTAACTGTATTATTTTGGGACGTGCAGAGGCATTTGCAAGTAAAAACACAGTTCTTTATTCAGCCGTTGATGGCCTCGGTATGGGTGTAGGCTTTACTGCAGCGCTTTTGCTTATGGCCGGTATCCGTGAACTCTTGGGTGCAGGCTCAATCGCAGGATTTACAGTTTTACCGGAAGCAATTCCTCCAATGACAATTTTTGTATTGGCTCCCGGTGGTTTCTTCGTATTTGGTATTCTTATAGCACTTGCAAATAAGGTTGCCGAAAGTAACGGAAAACCAAAGGCAGAGCTTAAAGGTTGTTCAGCTTGTCCGATGGCATCAACCTGTTCATTGGTGGGCTCTGCAGATGCGTGTAAGGAGGAAGTAAAATGATTAAAGTATTTTTAGCAATTCTTCTTACAGGAATTTTAACTGACAACTATATTCTTTCAAAGTTTTTGGGTATTTGTCCTTTCCTTGGTGTTTCAAAGAAGGTAAATACTGCAGTCGGTATGAGTGCAGCCGTAATTTTCGTTATGGTTCTCGCAACTGCTGTTACATATCCTATCAATACATTGCTTGTAAAGAATGATATGGAATATTTACAGACAATTGTGTTTATTCTTGTTATTGCTGCTCTTGTACAGCTTGTTGAGGTTATTCTCAAAAAGTATATGGTGGCACTTTATAATTCATTGGGAATTTACCTTCCGCTGATTACAACTAACTGTGCCGTTTTAGGCGTTGTTCTTCTTAATATTGAAGAAGGCTATGGATTTGCTGAATCAATAGTGTCTTCCCTTGGTGCAGGTTTAGGATTTATGGTAGCTATGATTATGTTTGCCGGTGTCCGTGAAAGACTTGAGGGTGCTGATATTCCTAAGAGCTTACAGGGGCTTCCGATAACACTTGTTTCAGCATCTCTTGTTTCAATGTCTTTCTTAGGTTTTACAGGACTTGTTGACAATATATTTAGCTAAGGAGGGAATAAGATGGATATTTTAACTGCTGTTATAATTGTGGCTGTAATCGGTCTTGTTCTCGGACTTGGCCTTGCTGTTGCATCAATCGTATTTGCTGTGCCAAAGGATGAAAAGGCAGAGGCTGTTCGCGAATGTCTTCCGGGTGCGAACTGTGGTGCCTGTGGATTTTCGGGTTGTGACGGTTATGCTGCTGCACTTGCAAAAGGTGAAACTGACAATACTGCTCTTTGCGCACCGGGTGGTAATGCAGTATCAAAGGATATTGCCACAATATTAGGTCTTGAGGCAGGCGAGGTTATGCCTGAGGCTGCTGTTGTGCTCTGTATGGGACATAACGGAACTGCAAAGCTTAAATATGATTATCAGGGTGTTGACAGTTGTGTAATGGCATCACAGCTTTATAATGGTCCCAAAGAGTGCGTTTATGGCTGTTTAGGACTTGGCGACTGTGTGAAAGCTTGTCCTTATAATGCGATTCATATCTGCAATGGTGTTGCAAGAATTAACCCTGTTGAGTGTCGTGCTTGTAAAATGTGCGTAAATACTTGCCCTAAGGGCCTTATCGAGATGATGCCACTTCATCGTATTACTGCTGCTGTGCTTTGTAAAAATCACGACAAAGGTGCAATTACAAGAAAAGAATGCACTGCAGGTTGTATCGGTTGTATGAAGTGCGTTAAGGCTTGCGAGTATGATGCTGTTAAGGTTGAAAACTTTGTAGCACACGTTGACTATCACAAGTGCATTGGTTGTGGTAAATGCCACGAGGTTTGTCCTGTTGGTGTTATAGATTTAGTGGATATGAAAAAGGTTTAATAGAAAACAAAAAGATGACTGCTACCGAAGTAACAGCCATCTTTTTTTATGAGAAAAATTATTATGAAAAAACCTAAATTAAACGACTTCAGATGAAGTCTATATATTAAAAATTTCTGTGTAGTGGAAAATAGGGATTGGTGTTATACTTTATGAAAAAGGAAAGGGAAAATTTGTTGGGGATTGAAAAAACCACCACACAGAAATTATGAACAACATTCGGAACATTTTTGCTCTCGTTCTGTTGTGGCTATATAATAACATCAAAAAGAAAAAAAGTCAAGTGTTTTTGCACAATAAAAACATTAAATATTTGTTAATATTGCACAAATAAATTGTGAACAAAAAAGTTACAAGATGTGTAATAAATTTTAGTCATAAAATAAGATTTTGTATATAATACACAAATATTTATTTATAAAATGGTTATAAATAACAAATGTAAGTCGTATGACAAGAAAAAACGTCAAAAAGTTTGTGCAACTTTTTAAAAAAAATAATATAAAAATGGGGTTGAAATTTCAACCCCATTGTTTTTTGTTAATTTTTATTAGTTTTGTTCGTTTTCCATTTCTGCACGTTTCTCTAAAAGTGCATTGTGGAAATCTTCTTTTGTTTTACCTGTAAGTTTATAGAAGAAGAATGGAACACCTGCAAGGAACATCATAATACCATGCATGATTGTGTAGAAGAACAAGAGTGTAACCTTTGTATCAAGGCTCTGAACCGGTGTTGGAACAAGGTCAGTTGGCTGAATATAGCCGATAATTGAACCGTCACCATAAAGAATGAGTGGTGCAACAGTACTTGCGATTGTGCCGCTGATGAGAGTGCCGATACCGATAACAAAGGGGAATGATGCATCAAGACGTTTACCTGTTTTAAGTTCGATTGTTTCAAGGACGTCAGCCTGGAACATACTTGGAAGAAGATTTGATGCACCAAATTGTAAACCGATAAGGAACAGGAATACAATGAAGATTACCTGTAAAATGCCGTTTCCGGTTGTGAAATATGCATAACCAACACCAAATGCTGCACAGTTTGCACAAAGCGAATAGATACCTGATGCGATATAAAGCTGTCTTGCATCGAATTTCTTTAAAAGGAAATTAACTACAAGCATACCAACCGCAGTACCGATACCAACGGGAAGAACAAAGAGAATTTTCTTTGAAATATCACCAAGAACAGCAGCGGCAATAAATGCTTCCATATATGTAGCAATACCACGGAAGCTCTTTAAGAATTCTGAAACAATAATTGTCCAGGCATATTTGTTTGTAATAATATCCTTGAATCCTAAAAGAGGATTTTTCTTTTCGGCAGTATAAACAGTTCTTTCGCGAACCATTTTCATACCAAGAAGAACTGTAATAACACCAACAACACTACAAAGTGCAGCGGAAATTATATACTGAAGACCTTCAACGCTACGGATACTTGTACCGGTAACTGCCTGGATAAGCTCAGTATTGTCTTTGTGCCAGATAATACCTATAACAAGAACAATAACAACAGGTGCAGAGTTACCAACAGCTGATGAAATACTACGGAAAGAAAGCACCTGGTCACGCTCTTTAAGGTTTGGTGTCATAACGTTGGCAACCATGTTGATAGAGTTACCAAATGTACAGAAAACAGACCAAAGAACCGCGATTGTAATAATGTAGATGAAAAGAATTGTGCCTGAAAGTCCCGGAGGTGCCCAGAATGAGAGCATCATAACAATTGCCATAGGCACAGCTACCAGCATAGCAACAGGACGGAATTTACCACCCTTACCCATTCTTCTTCCATCAATGTACATAACAATAAAGAAGTTAAGCACAAATGGAATAATTGCTGTTAAAAGATTGAAAAGAGATGTCTGCTCTTCAGGGAGTCTTAAAACGTTAACAAGGTATGCATTTCTGTTACCGCCTACCATACCTGTCATTGTGGTGTAGAAAAATACACCCATCAGATACAGAATAAATTCACTTTTACCAACGTGCTTTTGCTCTGTACTTTTTGTAACTGTGTTACTCATAAAATCCCACCTTTTTGAAGTATATGTAATTATATCATATAAATGAAAAATAAAACAGACCACTAATTTTACGAAAAAATCAACGGTCTGTTGTATATTTTCACTATTTTATTTCATTTTTGCCACAAGTCTGTAAATAGGAAGGCCCTGACTTAAAAACTTCTGTTCATATTCCGTAACTATATTTCCCTCAAAATCACTGTTATGTAAATCAAGTGAAATCTCTGAAAGGATAAATCCGTTTTGTGAAAAGCTTTCGAGAGAGTATTCGAAAAATCCCTGACTATCAGTTTTCTGTGCAATAAAACCATCATCACAAAGAAGCTTCTTGTAAATATCGAGGAACCCTTTACTTGTAAGTCGGTGACTTTCCTGACGGGATTTAGGGAATGGTGTGCTGAAATTAAGATAGATTTCAGTAATAGTTTTTTCTCTTAAAAAGAGCGGAAGATACTCTGCCTTCATTTCAAGAAAACGAATATTAGGTATGTTTTGTTTCTTTACAAGTTCACAAGCCTCAACCAGAACTGTTGGTACACATTCAACAGCAAGAATATTCTTGTCAGGATTCTGTCTGGCGTATTCGCAAGTGAATTGACCCTTGCCACAGCCAATTTCCATAACCAGTGGAGCACTTCTTCCAAAGATTTCGTCTAAATCAAAGAAGCTTTCGTTTTTCTCGTTAGTGCGGAAGTCAAATGATTCCAATGTATATGGAATACGCAAATCTGTGCAGTTTTCACGTCTTGTTGTAAGGTTTCGTATTTTTCTTGGTCTCATTTATGTGTCCGCCTTTATGCTTTGATTAATAAAATTGATGTTGCGAGTAATAATTGGGCAATAAAATAGGTGTATAAACTCAAAGATTTTATGAATCTGCTATCTTTTCTACCGCCCAGAAGCCGGATTCCCAGTGTAAGGTCAGAGGTGAAGAAACTGATTCCTGCAACAATAAGTAATATCATTGAAATCAGATTGTTTTCTGCACCATATTTAAAATACGTAACAGCAAAGCTGATGACCTTGAACAACATCCCGATGAGGAATATACCATAAAGATATAAACCATACTGCAAAAACTTCGAGTCAAAGTTGAACTTGAAAACAGGCTTAAGCATTAATAAAAATGCTATGTAAACTACTAAAAATGCAATTAATTCCGGTACTGTAAAAAACTTATAATCTGTCACAAGAGCTTTTGTAGCGTTTACAAAAGCTGCAACATAGAAGATATGCCCAACAAGAAATCCTGCGGCGCCAATGTACAGGCAAGTCATAGTCTTCTTGGATGGAATATGCATTAAAATGTCACCAAACCAACCACAGAAAAGCCCCATAATCATTGTATATGAGAACTGAGTCTGATTTTCTGTTATCAGTATGCCGATAATACCAATGGTAACGAACATAGTTGCAGCAATAATTTTATAGGTAAGAGATTTTTTTGTGGGTTCAGGCCAGTAAGCCTTATCATACAAAGGAAGAAATATAAAAAATGTTATGTAACAAATCCCCAATAATATTTTCAATCCCATTATAATGACCCCTATTTCTCTTTTCGTAAAAGTGTTCCTCTTGGGAATACCAAGTCACTCTTGATTTTAACAATCATCATTGGATGAGGTGCAGAATCGATTTCATTTCCGTCTTTATCAAAAAGTTCATCTGCTGTAAAAACAACAGGCTCAGTTGAAGGCTGAAGAGCATCAAGTACATCCCCACGGGAAAACTTGTTTCTTTGTTCAACAATCAGGTATCCATCCTGGCAGTCCTTAACTTCTGCCATAACATCATAATGACGTTTGTAACCACCTTCGAAACTGATGTTTGCATTTTCGTTAGGAGCATTGAAATAAAATCCTGTACAGTAGTCACGATAGCTTACCTTGTAAACCTCATCAATAGCCCACTGTGGTGCTTTAAAATCATCTGACGGATTTTTAAGATATTCATCGATAGCAACTCTGTATGCATTTGTAACAACTGCTGCATAATAAGCAGATTTTGCTCTGCCTTCAATCTTAAAGCTGGAAATACCGGCCTTAACCATTTCGGGAATATGTTCAATCATACACATGTCCTTGGAATTAAGAATATATGTGCCTTCCTTTGAGTCCTGAATAGGGAAATACATTCCGTCACGCTTTACTTCCATAATGGCATATTCCCAACGGCAAGGTTGAGCACATTCACCACGGTTTGCATCGCGGTTTACAAGATAATTTGAAAGTAAACATCTGCCGGAGAACGAAACACACATAGCACCGTGGACAAAACATTCAATTTCAAGGTCCTTTGGCACTTTTGCTCTGATTTCAGCAATTTCAGTCATTGAGAGTTCACGTGCAGTAACAATACGTGAAGCACCCATGTTATAAAACTCGTTTGCAGTAACATAATTTACAATTCCTGCCTGAGTTGAAATGTGAACAGGTACATTTGGTGCATATTTTTTGCAGAGTGACAAAACACCGATATCGGCAACAATGAATGCATCTACGCCGATTTCAGTCCATCTTTCAAGATAATGTGGCAGTTTTAATATTTCGTCATTTCTTGCCAATGTGTTGCAGGTAAGATAAACCTTAACACCCTTTGCATGGCAAAGGTCAACGGCGCTTTTAAGTTGTTCAAAATTAAAATTCTGTGGAGCAGCACGCATACCGAAAGCGTCACCACCAAGATATACAGCGTCTGCGCCATACATCAAAGCAGCTTCAAGTCGCTCACGGTCACCTGCCGGGGCCAATAATTCAGGAATAATCATTTTATCATGCCTCTGCATTAGCTCTGTCAACAAGACGTCCGTTTGCATTGTGTTCTTCAACAGTCTTTGCTAAATAAATTTTACCCTTGTTGTCGTGTCTGAAGAAATAATACTGTGTGTTAGCAGGATTGAGAGCAGCATCAATTGCTTCAGCACCGGGGTTGCTGATAGCACTTGGTGGTAATCCTGCAGAATCATAAGTGCTGTAAGTGATAATAAACTTTTTAAGTGCAGGAGAAGATGCACGTTTAGCTATAGTGTTTTTCACATAGTCCTTTGTAGAGTCACATTCAAGTGTAGGATAAACACCCGGATTGTTAAGACGGTTATGAAGAACTGATGAAATCTGAATAAACTGTTCTTTATCGGTACCTTCTTTTTCAATAATAGATGCCAGGGTGATTATTTCGTCAACTGACATACCAAGTTCAGTTGCCTTTGCTGCACGCTCTTCATCCCAGACACTCTTGAATTTATCAAGGAGTTTACGGATAACGGCTGCAGGTTCTGAACCCTGTTCGAATTCATAGGTAGCAGGGAACAGATATCCTTCAAGAACATTATAACGGTCATCTGTATTCTCAAGCTTTGCAATAAAGTCATATTCATTACCGAAATCAACTGATTCAAGAACTTTGTAAAGAGAATCGGCGGAGCAAACCTTATTTTTATCAAGTCTTTGGATTATCTGGTCAATAGTATAACCTTCAGGTATAGTTATGCTGATAATATTACCTCTTGTACCACTTGTTTTGAAACGTGTAAGCATTTTTTCAACGCCCATATCGTCAGTGAAATAATAGATACCCGGGAGATAATTTTCATCTGTAAAGCCCATTAATTTCACGAAGGCATTACAGAAAAGAGTATTCTTAATAAGTCCTGCGTCATCAAGGATGCGAATAGCTTCATAAGTATCAACATTTTCAGGTAAAGTAACTTCAATAGTTTCTTCACCCTTGCGATTAATAGCAAGAACATCGTTTACACAACTAAGTATACATGATGAAAGAATTATTGAAATAAGAAGACAACTGACAATTGTGATGAAAGCAGTTTTGTTGTTTGAAATAGTGTTTGCAGCACGTCCGGCAACCTTGCCAAGTTCATCAGCAATTTTCTTGGCGGTATCTTTGGCGTTATTAGCCGATGTACCATTTCCTGGTTTTGAGCTGATGTTGGTTTTTACATTGGATGCAACATTTTTCACTTTGCTTGCAACACCTGAAGCAAGATTTTTTGCCTGACTGATATTAACTACAAACTTTTCTTTCTTTGGTGAAGAGCTATGGTTATTTGTAGTAGACTTTGTCTGGCGCTGAGAAGGCTTTTCAAACTTTGTGAGCATATCCAAATCAAAGGACCTTGTATGACTGTTGTCCTGAGTTTTGTCTGAATGGTTTGTTGTTGGTGTTGTTCTCTGTGTGTTGTTCGCACCATAAGTTCCATAATTTGTTCTTGGAGCTGCAGGCTTTTGAGAACTATTCACATCACGGTTCTGATTGTTTGTTGTCTGTACAGGTGATTTTTGGACAGGGTTTTCAGTATCTTTACCTTTATCAGATTCACCACCATATTTTTTTAAGAGTTCCTCATAAGAACTGCTGGAAAATTCATCCTGAAACTTTTTCATAGGATTTCCTCCTCTTTTAAATGCTGTGTTACAAGTAAATTTATTTTAATATCAAATTTATCGGTAGGAAGTATGTCCGTCAGCAACTCTATGTAACAGGGACAAATACTGACACCGTTAAAATCCTTTAAAAATCTGTCGTAATAACCTTTGCCATATCCGATTCTGTAGTTTTGCTTATCAACAGAAAGGCAAGGGACAATGATAAGGTCATTACTTTTGGGCTTATATTCCTCACAATTGGATTTAGGTTCGGGAATATTGTACATACCAACTTCAAGGTCGTCTGAGGAATTGACCTTGTAAAACTTCATATTTCCACATTTGTCAAGGCACAGGGGATAGAAAACACTTTTGTTTTCCATTCTGCAACGCTCGACTATCAGCCTTGTGTCAAATTCTTCCTGAGACGACGCAAAAACAAGAACCTGAGTGGCATTTCTGAAATAATCGCTTTGAATTATTTTACTGCTTATTTCCTTGTCGTATATTTCTTTTCGGTTTTTAGGTATGTTTTTTCGTTTTTCAATAAGTTGTCTTCGTAATTGTTTTTTATCCATTGTAAATCTGTAATGATGCACGGATTTTCTTTACTTCAAGTGGATTGGTAAGAATTTCAGCAATCTGCAGACCAAATTCAATGGCACTTCCCATACCTTTTGCGGTTATGAAGTTTCCGTCTTTTACTACATAGTCTTTTGAAACCTCGGCACCGAAAAGCTCTTCTTCAAATCCCGGGAAACAAGTTGCTTTTTTGCCCTCTAAAAGACCCTTGTGACCTAAAATTGAAGGCGCAGCACAAATTGCGCAGATTAATTTATCATTTTCCACTGCCCAGTCAATAGCTTTCTGAACAACAGAACTTTTTTCAAGATTCAATGTGCCTGGCATACCACCGGGAAGCACAATTGCCTCAACCTTTTCGTCAAGGACTAAGTTGTTTTCATAAATATCACACGCAACAGGAATCTGATGAGAACCAATTACAAAATCCTCGCCCACACCAACTGTGATAACATCCAATTCTGCACGGCGTAAAACATCCACAACAGCCAATGCTTCAATCTCTTCAAATCCCGGTGCTAAAAAAACGTAAATCATATTTTCACTCCAAAGTAATACCGATATAACAATTTGTATTTTTAATATTTTCATTTTCTGTTTTGACCATAGCAGGCGTGTATTCTTCACCAAATGTGATATCACCTTTAATCAAAACATCTGCTTTTTTGTATTTTTCAGGAATATCATCAAAACATCCCTTTGCATTTCTTATAACAGTTTTATCGTCGTCAAAAACAAGTCCGAAATCTGTCACTTCACCGCCATAAACAAGGCAGGCATTTTTCCAATATTCCAAAATTGATTTGTTAAATTCTATTTCGTAGTCAAATTCAAGTTTGTCTTTTTCGAAAGATTCGTTTTTGGATAAGGTGCAAACTCTGCTTGTACCGAATTTTTCGAAGCCGCATTTTGCATAGTAGTCAAAAAGAGATTCTTCAGCAGGGACCAAAAAGAGAAAATCAAAACCATTTGCTTTGCAATAATCATAGGAAAAATCAAGCAAATCCTTCATATATCCCTTGCCGCGATGAGTATCTTTTGTCATGGCACAGTAAACACATTTTCCGTTATATTTTCCGATTTTGCAAGGTAAAAGGAATAGGGAAGAGGCAATTTCGCCGTTAAAACGGATAACGGGAGTTACAACTGTCTCAAAAACAGTATTGAAAAAGTTTTCAATAACAGAAGAATCCTCTGAAAAAGTTATCTGCCAGAGACTTGAAAGCTCTTTTTTGTCCTTTAAACTTGCAAATTCAATCATAACTTATCCTTTGTATATTGCAGAATATTTGATAACTAACCGATGTGGTTGATAGGAAAGTTTTGCTCTGCGTAATCCTTCACTTCCGGTATCTTCTTCACGATTTATAAACTCATATCTGTCCTGTAATTGTCGCGCAAATTCACGATTAATCATCTGATATGCGCCACGGACATTTCCGTATGCTTTTTCAACGTGAGTGCAGAAAGTATTGTCGTTAAGCTTTTCACCAAATGTAAAGGCTACAATCTCACCTTGAATTGTAAGCACTCCACCTTCAAAACCAATTCTGAAATATTCTTTTAATGCCTTTTTTATAGCAAGACTTTCTTCACTGATTTCTTCAGGGTTTTTCTGAAGGTTAAGCCCTTCCCAATGCTCATTGAGAAGTAAACATTGATGAATATTATCCTCGTTTATAGGCTCATATTTCCAATCAAAAGTTTTCTCAAAATAGGAAATGTGATTTTTCTTACTGTGATATTTTCTGCCGACAAGATTTGCCAAATCATCTGACTTGTAAACATAGTCAAAGAAATCTCTGGTTTCTTCTATCTGAAATTGATTTGGGAAAAGGAATTGTAATTCATCCCTGTCTTTTTCTGTCAGTCCAAAAAATTCCAATTCAACACTATTGGTTTTTGTATATTCAATAAGCTTTTCAATTGTAGATTTCTTGTCACCATCACCGATGGGATAACAGAAAACAGGTTTATCTGTAAAATCAGCAGAAACAAAAATTCCGTTATCGTCAAGTATTCTGTTATCGTAAATATCGGACCACATAAAAATGTTGCCGAAACAATATTCACAACAGTCGGTCTGTCTGTATCGGAAGGCTTTTTCAACCCATTCTTTATCAGAAAGTGTAGGGGAATGGAAATTCATCAAATAATCTCCTTAACAATATCAAAGATAGTATTTCCTATTTCTTCAATTGATAAAGGCTCGTCACCCTTAAAGCATTTAACAACATTCCAATGGAATCTGTCTGCAGCATAAAGTGCAGCCTCACGGCAAGCTTTAAGATAGTCTACATTAGCCTCGTGGACATCTTTTTTAGTTTCTTCACCATTATATCTTTTTGACATAAGGCGTTGGGAAATATCCACATCCATATCAAGGTAAATAACTGCATCAGGCTTTGGAATTTCCATCATTTCATATTCTGTGCGGAAAAGCCAGTCAAGATACTTGTCCCAATCTTCTTTTGGGAGTTTTACTGTCTGATGTACAGCGTTTGATGTTGTATATCGGTCAGCAAGAATGAGTGTGCCGTTATTGTAGTCGTCACCCCAGATATTTTTGTAGCTTGCATATCTGTCAACTGCATAAAAAAGAGAGGCAGAATATATGTTTACATCAGCAGGATTACTACCGAATTCACCGTTGAGATACATCTTTACAAGGGTGCTTGACTTGTTGTCGTAATCGGGAAGTTTAATCTGACGAAGAACAATATTGTTGTCAGTTAATTTTTGTTTTAAAAGCTCGACCTGTGTCGATTTTCCGCTCCCGTCAAGCCCTTCAATTACAATCATCTTCTTTTTCATGCATAAAACTCCAATATTAACCTAATTATACATTTTACATTATAACAAAGAATTGTTTAGAATACAATATAAAATATGACCAAAATTAAAAATTCTCATGTTGCAGAGTATGGGGATTTATGATACAATACAAAGGATTAAAGTATTGCGTGAAGAAGAGGGAGTTTTTATGGCATACGATTACAATGAAAGTAAAGCACTCATCATTGGTATGACTGATACTGATGAAAAGGTTACTGCTGCAAGTGGCAGAATTTCAACTCAGGAAGGTACAGCTCTTTCTATCTGGGATAAATCACAGGATAGAGAAAAGAATGCAAATCTGATTGGCAAAGTTACTGCATCGGGTCATACAAGTACAGTTGAACATACATATTTCCAGCTTGCATTTCAGAATGTTACTGCAGTTGTTGAACAGTTTATTATAGAATTCCGTCTTGCTTCTTATACAGTTAAGTCAAGACGATATGTAAACTTCAGTGATGCAGGTTTCTATGTGCCTGAATTTAATAACGAGGAAATTGAAAAATCATATAAGGAACACATGAGCAAGATGTTCGCACTCTATGATGAACTCTGTGCAAATGGTGTGCTTCGTGAGGATGCTCGTTTTGTATTGCCATATTGTCTTTACAGCAATTTTTTCTGCTCAGTAAATGGCAGAGAATTCTTAAATATGCTTTCTGCTATGATTTGTGGCAGAGGTGCAAAATATCCGGAAATCAGGAAACTTGGTTTTGAACTCTATGAACAAGCAAGGACACGGGCACCAGGTATTATGGCAAGCTTCAACCCTGAAAAGTCATTTGTTGATTTGCCTGACCTTTCATTTATTGATGTTAAGCCTGAACATACAAAAATTCCTGTTGAACTTTTAAGCGTAACACCTGATGCTGCAAAATGTGTTGCAAGAAATGCTCTTATTGCGGACAACAATTACAGTACAGAACAGATTGAAAAGATTATTTCAGATGACGATACAACAAAAAGAATTGTTGAAGCTGTTGTTAAATGCAAGCGCTCAAGAGCGTTGGAATGTGCAAATTACACTTTCCGTTTTAATAATGTTTCACTTTCTTGTATTACTCACTTTGCACGTCACAGAATTCAGTCAATCCAGATTCCTGAACTTATAAAAACAGACAGAATGAGTTTTATTGTTCCTCCTGTTTTGAAGGATAAGCCTGAACTTCTTGAAAAGTATAAAAATGCTTTCAGTGATACTGCAAAAGAATATGAAAGACTTAAAAAACTTGGTGTGGCAGAAGAATTATTGGTATATTATCAGCTCAGCGGTAATACACTTGATATAGTAACAACAATGAATGCACGACAACTTCTTCTCTTTATGCGACTTCGTTCTTGTACAAGAGCGCAGTGGGAAATTCAGGAATATGCAGTTGATGCACTTCGTCAGCTCCGTAAGGTTGAACCTGCAATTTTCAATTTCTATGGTCCAAGCTGCTTTGTGAGTGCTTGTCCTGAGGGAAGAATGACTTGTGGCAGAGCAGCCGAAATCAAGGAGAAATTCTCAAATCTTTAATAAAACAATATGAAAACAGAACGAGTAGGAAAAAACAACAGAAAAAGTTTTCTGTTTCCCATAATAGCACTTTTCTCACTTGCCATAAGCATAGTTTTTGCTCTTGTGGTTGTAGGTGGAAAAGAAACTGTTTATTATCTGACTCAAACAAACTTTGTTCCGGATAAAAAGACGGTCTGTATTGACCCTGGCCATGGTGGTGACAGTTCAGGTGCGACTCTTGTAAACAGATACGAAAAAGATGATACCTTACGCCTGTCACTCCTTGTAAGAGATATTTTAGAGGACAGGGGGTATACAGTTGTTATGACTCGTGACGATGACAGCGACGTATCCCTTAATGAGCGATGTAAAATTGCAAATAAGGCGAGAGCGTCGCTTTTTATTTCAATTCACAGAAATTCAAGCACATCAAAAACTGCAACAGGTGTTGAAATGTGGATTCATTCTTTAAATCCGACTGACGATACTTTGTTAGCCCAGAATATTCTTGATTGTTTTGCTTCTCTTGGGATTATGACGAACAGAGGTATCCATTCAGGCTATCGTGGTGGTGCAGATTTGAATTATTTCATAAACCGATATACAAAAATGCCGTCCGTACTTGCTGAAATAGGGTTTATCTCAAACAAAACTGACAACCAAAAATACGATGAAAATATAGAAAAATATGCAAAGGCAATAGCTGATGGAATTGAAATGACGTTAAAAGAAATGAATGGTGAGTAAAATGAAACTTTATAACGCTTTTGATTATGGGGTAGAACCTGATATATATTGTGAAAAGGAACTTGAAGAATTTCTTTTATCTGTTCCACAGGATGAAGAAGAAAAAGTAATTGTTTTTGAGAATGGTACATATTTAATTGATGCCACAAAGCTACGTTCACAAAAATTATATATCACTAATACAGCAGGGGATGACGAGTATTCAAAGGACGAAATTCCTCATCTTAATCGTGCACCATTATGGTTTAAAGGTCTTAAAAATGTAACAGTTGAGGGTAATGGTGCAAAATTCATTATCTACGGAAAATCAACAAATGCAGTAATAGATAACTGTGAAAATATAAAAATTCAGAATCTCACAATTACTGCCGATAATCCTGAAATGCACGAGCTGAAAATAATAGGGAAAGGCTTGTTTTATGTTGATTATGAGATGGATGAACAGTCAGAATACGTGAATGAAAACGGTAAATTCAATTTTGTCGGTCACGATTATAAGCGTAGCTTTAAAGACCAGTCAAAATATGCCTGGTGGATTGCACATTTCCCAAAGGACAAGCCACATTTCTGCCAACGTACATATCATCCGTTAAGAGATGTTTTTAAAATAAAGGAAATAGGTAAAAGACAAGTCAGAGCATATACTTTTACTGCGAATAAGTTTAAAGTAGAAGACAAGTATTATCTGTATGATGTGCGTCGTCAGTATGCAGGAATTTTTGTTCAGAACAGTAAAAATGTTACTTTTGAAAATGTAAAACAGCATTTCAATTATTCTCTTGCATTTGTTGCTCAGAATACGGAAAACATCACATTGACAAATCTTGATTTTACACCTGAAAAGGGCAGGGTTATGTGTTCTGTTGCCGATTTTATCCAGATTTGTATGTGCCGTGGAAAAGTGATAGTAAAGGATTGTAAATTCAGCGGTGCCGGTGACGACTGTATGAATGTTCACGGTTTCCATTTTAAAATTTCCGACAAGGATAATGAAAAAATAGTAGTTCGATTTATGCACCCGCAATCCCATGGATATAACTCTTTTGAAAAGGGTGACAAAATAGAATTTATTCACCCGGAAACATTGTTGCCAAAGGGAAATGCTACAATTCTTGATGCAACAATGCTTAGCGAATATTTTATTGAACTGACACTTGATAATACTGAAAATGCTGTTGTTGGTGAGTTTGTCGAAAATGTAACTGCATGTCCTGAAATTGAGTTTATAAACAACGAAATCGACAGAATTATAACCCGTGGTCTGCTTTTGACAACAAGGGGTAAGACAAATATCGAAAACAATAGTTTCTATAGTACAACAATGAGTGGAATTCTTCTTTCCGACGATGCAAATAATTGGTATGAAAGTGGAATGTGCCTTGATATGACAATTAAAAATAATGTTTTTGATTATTGTGGGGAAAATGGTATTCTCATTAAACCTGAAAATAAGAAATATGCAGGTGCAGTACATAAAAACATTATAATAGAGGGCAATACTTTCAAAAAGTGTGAAAGACCTTGTTTTGATATAAAAGACAGTGATAATATTGTTATAAAAAATAACACTATCGGCGAATGTCCTGAAAAACTTATTACAAAAAACACATTAAATATAATAAAAGATTTTTAATTTTTATAAAAAAACTATTGACAATTCCCGAACGTTGATATATAATTACTTTTGCTCGTTGGGGAATAGTGTAACGGTAGCACGACAGACTCTGACTCTGTTTGTTGGGGTTCGAATCCCTATTCCCCAGCCATAAAAGACCATCGGAAATATCCGGTGGCCTTATTTTTTGTGTGTTAAAATATTCGGGATTCGAACCCGAGAGGGTCTGAGCGTTAAGAAAACGATTCGGTGAATCGTTTTTAGCGAAGAGCACAATGCGAATTTCTCATTCGCATTGTGAGATTAGGAGTCGAATCCCTATTCCCCAGCCATAAAAGACCATCGGAAACATCCGGTGGTCTTATTTTTTATAAACTTAAAATATTTCGGGATTCGAACCCGATAAATTATAATTTGTCGGGGTGATTTAATTATCTTGTCTCCCCTGAAAGGGGAGATGTCACGAAGTGACAGAGGGGTTATATAATTCAATAACAAACCCCTCAGTCTCGCTAACGCTCGACAGCTCCCCTTTCAGGGGAGCC
>JAZNLY010000145.1:0-3782 GCA_045579305.1 Candidatus Fimenecus sp.
GATACAACTTGTCCCATAAGGTCAACCTGTAAACAAGAGTTTACAGAAACCATATTATCATGCTGTGCGATAACAACAGGATTGTTCACATAATCCATTGGTGTCATTTCCACATCCTTATTTCCGTTAAGGAAATCGAAAAGTTTCTTTGTACCAAAGGCAAATCCTAAAATCGTCTTGCCCTGATTGATATTTTTCTTTGAATTGTTGATAACACCGCTTTTAATCAGGTCAACGACACCATCACCAACCATTTCAGAATGAAGTCCAAGGTCTTTTTTATGCTTCAATTCCTCACAGATTGCATTTGGAATTCCACCGATGCCAAGCTGGATACAGTCACCGTCATTGATAAGTGAAGCACAGTTTTTACCAATCTGAATTTCAACATCAGTAAGTGGTGGTGCAGGCACTTCAGGAAGTGGCTCATCATATTCCACAAAGAAATCAAACTCTGTCACGTGCTTTCTTGCCACACCGTATGTATAAGGTACATTTTTATTGACCTGACCGATTTTCACTTCACAATGAGAAAGTGTAGTTTCAATATAATCACAGTTTGTGCCCAGTGATACATAACCATCTTCATCAGGTGGAGTAACAGACATAACAGTAATACGAGGTTTTATAACCTCTCTTAAAACCATAGGAGATTCTGAAAGATAGCAAGTTGTGAAATCAGCATCGCCACTTGCTATTGCCTTTCTGTTTGTCCCTGACGCAAAAAATGAATTATATCTGAAATGACCCTTCACTTCTTCATCAACCCAGGGTGTTTCTCCTAAAAGGAGCATATTTATAATTTCAACATTATGATAATTTTTATAGTTTTCACGCATAGCACGGACTATTGCTCTTGGCTCACCACAGCCAAAGGACATAACAACCTTGTCGCCATCGTGAATATTCTTTATTGCTTCTTCAGCAGTTACAAGTCTATTTTCGTAATCTTTTTTCCAGTCCATAAAGACTCCCTTCTTTGATAAAACTTCTTTTTATTCAACATTTTACTCAAAATCGTTCAGCATTTGGCACATTTCACCAAATAAATTATATAAAACCTCATTTTCCTTGTCAACAAAATTTTAAATCCTTAACAAATTGTTAAAAATTTAACGTCATATTTCACCGAAACAAATTTAATGTTTATGTTGATTTTTAGTATGTTAGTATAGTATTATAACATTGTATTATTTTGTTGGGTTGAAAGGAGACTGATATTATGAATTATATTAGCAAAAAAGAAAAACTCAACTTTATGGCGGGTCTTGCAGGACAAAACATTGTTTACTGTTTTATCGGTACAGCATTTTTCCAGTACTTTCTGACAGATATTGCATTGTTTCCACCTGCTATTGTAACCGTACTTCTTATGATTATGAAAATCTGGGACGGTATAAACGACCCTATTATCGGTTCATTCGTCGACCGCCATCGTTTTAAGAATGGTGAAAAACTTCGTCCGTTACTTAAAAACACACCAGTTCCCGTAGGTATTTTCACAGTTCTTATTTTCGTTGTTTTCTCAACTGCAGAAAATCTCCTCTGGCTTCGTGTAGGCTACTTCGTAATTATGTATCTCTGTTGGGATATTACATACACAATGCAGGACGTTGCAATCTGGGGTATGACCGCTGTTGTTACACCTGATTCAGGCGAACGTGACAAGTTTGTTCAGTTGGCAAGAACTGTTGGTTCAGTGTTCTTTGGTGTTGCCAGCGGATTTATCCCTATGGCCATGGAAATCATTGCAAGAAAATCAGGCAACTCATTGGCACTTATGACTGTATTATTCACAATAATCTTCGGTCTTGGCGGTGCTTTGCTCAGTGCAAAATGCTACAGTGCCCATGAAAGAGTTCGTCTTGTCGAGCCTGACAAGCAACAGACATCTATTCTTGAGTGTTTCAAGCTTCTTTTCCAGAACAAGATGCTTATGCTCGTAACTCTTTCAAACCTTTTCGGCGCATTTGCATTTGGCGGAAACCTTATGACATACTTCTTCAAGTACAAGCTTCCTGAAATTTCTATTGCGGGCTATGTTCTCGGACCATTGACACTTAACACAATCTTTGGTACTTTAACTTCTCCTCTCTCATTCTTTGGTATGCTTATGGCTGATAAACTCAAGCAGAAATTCAAGGGATACAGGAATCTTCTTATTGTCATTCAGCTTTGTACACTTATAGGCAGAATTATTGCATGGGCAATCGGTTACGAGGGCAAAAACATTATCTGGACTATCATTATTCTTGCTCTCTGCTCATTCCCTGCCGGTGCTTCAAGTATTGCACAGACATCTCTTTTCTGCGACAGCGTTGACTATATGGAATGGAAAACGGGCAAACGTACAGAGGGTGTCACATTTGCTATGCAGACATTCTTCACAAAGATTTCAAGTGGTATCACAGGTGCCCTCGGCACACTCGCACTCAGCCTTCTCGGTTATGTTGCAGTTGAAGACAAACCAGGCGCTGTTTATCTCGGCACTCAGAGTGAAGCATTTGAAACATGGATTTGGCCAATTGTAATGCTTACTCCTGCAATTGCTGCACTTCTTTATATCATTCCACTTCTGTTCATCAAGTACACACCTGAACAGAAAGCACAGGTTGAAAAAGAATTAGCAGAACGCAGAGCCAATGCAGAAACAGAAAAAATTGCTGAATAAACCGGAGGATATTAAAATGAAAAAAATTATAAGTGTTTTGTGTGTGTTTGTGATTTTAGTGTCATCCTTTTCAATAGTCGTTCTTGGTGCTGACACAAGTTACAAACCTTATGAAGAAAGTCAGTATTTTACATATGGTGACTATGACATTCATTACAGAGTTATCCCTGCCAAAGGCGAAACAAAGGGCAGAATTATGATGCTTCATGGTTTTATGTGCTCAACCTATGCTTGGCGTAATATGGCTGACGAAATGTCAAAGATTGGCTATGAATGTGTCCTTGCTGACCTTCCTAACTTCGGTTACAGTACAAGAGAAACCAAGGATATGGAAATCATTGACCGTGAAATTCTCATAACTGAGCTTATGAAGAGTATTGCACCAATGGACGAATGGATTCTTGCGGGTCACTCAATGGGTGGTGGTGTTGCAGTGAATATTGCAATTGAAAACCCTGTTAAAGCACTTCTTTTATATTGTCCGGCTCCACAGAGCGAGTTCCCGGCAGGAATGAAAGGACTTGTTCAGTCCAACCTTATGAAAGGCACAATGAATGCCTTCTTCAAGTACGGTACCGAGATTGACCCACTTGTAAAAATGGTTATTTACATGGCAACTCTAGATTGTAAATTCTCAAAAGACTATGATGTAAATGGCGTTACAGATGCAGTTCAATATGATGGTTTCGGTGCAGGAATGTGCGAAATGATGTACAATGTAAGACCTACAGACCTTGAGAATGCCGACAAAATCCAATGTCCTGTACTTCTTGTTCAGGCATCAGGAGACTTGATTCTCAACAGTCAGATGAAAAAGCAGATGAATTCTGCATTCCCAGATGCTACAACATACAATGTCAAGGGTGGCGGACACCAGTGCATTGAAAACAGAGCAAACGAGCTTTCAGCTGTAACAGAAAGCTTTCTTAATGAAAATATATAAAATAAAACATTCAAATTATAATTTGTCGGGATAAATTAATTATCTTGTCTCCCCTGAAAGGGGAGATGTCACGAAGTGACAGAGGGGTTATATAATTCAATAACAAACCCCTCAGTCTCGCTAACGCTCGACAGCTCCCCTTTCAGGGGAGCCGAGAAACACACATCA
>JAZNLY010000146.1:0-3514 GCA_045579305.1 Candidatus Fimenecus sp.
GCGTCTATAAGACCTTTTGTTGCAAATTCATATTCCGTTTTATTTTCAAAATCAAGTGTTGAGTAAAGCGCAGAATTAACTTGAACTGTGTATTCTGTCGCGTCTTTTGTTTCTGCTGTCAATCCGAGTTTAGATACCATATCAATATTGTTATCTGAGCCACAAGCAGCAAGCGAAAATAATAATATGAACGACAGTAAAACTGATATTTTTTTCTTCATTATTTTTCCTCCAAATTAGTTTATTGCTTAAAATATAATAATTTTAAATGATATAGTAATCAAACATAAAGTTTGCACTTTCACCGGCAATTCTCAATGAAACGTAACCTGATGGATTTTCCAACACATATGTTTGCATCAATTCGTTTAATTTGAATTCGTGAACTATTTCATCGTCAACAAGTAATACAATTTTAAAGTTACCTTCTGCGACATGTGCGTGGTTAATATTAAATTCCATACGATTAGCAACGATATTTTCACCATAGATTTCTTCAACACCTGTAAATTTTTCAGAAGAATAAGATATAGTATTTGTAACAATGCTATTTGATTTTTTCAATCCCATAGCACCAATATCACGATTTATAATGTTTGCATCTGTAATGGTTTGCAAATTGTAGTTGTCGGCACCGTTAGTATCTTCAATGTGTTTAAGTCCGTCCTGCATAAACCATATAACAACAACTACTATTAAAACAACAGCTCCTATAGTTATAAGAGTCTTTTTTGTTTTTTCATTTAATTTCATTTTTTATTCTCCTTGTTTTTTTGATTCTGGTGACAGGTACATATACCTATCAAATCATCACCGTGTAAATAATGTTCACATTCAGCACACTCGCTGAATTCGTCAGCCTTGCCTTTAAAGCGCTTACAAGCATCTTGCATTTTAGTGACAAATGGAAAACCATCATCGGTGTATCTGGGTGCTTTAAGAAAATCTGGATAAATCGGCATTGGCTCAATCGCAGGATTTTCTCGTTCATATTCTTCATAATATCCATAATACAGTTTAAAGGTACAATCACTAATACTAAGGATTTTATAAAGGTCTCCCTCTTTAACTTTTTCAGTTGTATTTTTCAAAAAAGGATTATTGAACATTTTTTTCTCCTTTCTCGGCATAGGAAACTGCCATATTGTTTCAATGTCAACAGTATAGCAGAGCGGACTGGAAATATTTACTACCTAAAAAGAACTTTTATGGTCATATTTTTTTACATTTACATATCCTTTTTAGAAAGTTTAGATATGCAGAACTAACATAAAAACTTGAACTTTTATAACAAAGTTCTTGAAATAAGGTTGAAAAAGGCGTATAATAAACAGCGGTATAACGAACGATATAAACGACGGTATAACGAATAATAACGATAAGGAACAAGGAAAAATGGATTATTTGAAAATTGAAGATGTTGCGAAAAAATGGGGCTTATCCACGCGCAGAATACAATCTCTGTGTTCACAAGGTAAAATAGAAGGAGCAATCCGATTTGGCAGAGATTGGATGATACCACAAAATGCCAAGCGCCCAATAGATGGAAGAACAAAAGCAGGACGAAAAGATTCCGTTGCCTTGTTAGATATGAATATGCCACTTCCAAGAAAAACACCATTTCTTTATATGAGTGACCTTTATAGTATTCCGGGAAGTGCAGAAGAATGTATAGAGCGTCTTTCTGACAATCATGAGGCAAAGGTTCTGTTTGCTGCCGAAATAGCTTATTCTAAAGGTGAAATTGATACGGTTTATGAAAGTGCTAATTACTTATTAAATAAGCATTCAGGATTTTATGCAGTTCTTTCTGCAGGTATGCTTTTAGCTCTTTGTGCTATATGGCATGGTGACCTGAATATGTGGCGAAATGCAAAAATGCATATTGCAGAGGCACCTGCAAAAACGGATAATGACCGTGATATTATGGCACTCTCCATTACAGCAGTAGATAGTATGTTATATGATATAGCTGCTTTTCCTGAATGGTTTAAAATTGGATGTTTTGAACCTTTGCACAGGGATGCTTTACCTGCTGCAAAGGTTTACTATGCTAAATATCTTTATGCAACAGGATATGCTGTTGCTACAAAACAAATTGAATTACAAGGTGTTCAGGGTCTTTCTTTGTTGTCAATATTGCCAAATACCATTGAACCTATGATTTCACAGGCTATGGCAGATAATTCTATTATCGCTGAAATGTATTTGCGTATGACCTGTGCTGCTATCTACCATAATAGTGGTAACGATACACAAGCCATAAGGCACATTGACCGTGCTATTACTTTGGCTCTTCCTGATAAACTTTACGGACTACTGGCTGAATATTGTCGTGTGTTGGATGCTCTTTTAGAAATGCGATTGACACAGATTGACCCAAATGCATGGAACGAAGTAAGAAAACTCTATAAGATATATAATGCAGGTTGGTCGAAACTTAGTGGTAGCGTTCGTGGAAAGACAATCATCACCACACTTTCACAGAGGGAAAGAGAAGTTGCTAAATTGGCTACTTTCGGTATGCAAAACAGCGAAATTGCCGAAAAACTGCATATGTCGCTTTCGGGAGTTAAGCAGGCAATTCGTATTGTATCTGAAAAAACAGGTGTAAGCCGAGACGAATTTTCTGCATTCCTGTAATTTCACATATCTAAAATACACTGAAAAAAAGCTTTGTTATAACTGTTTAATTCTGTAAAATAACAATTATCAGTAATTTAACGATAGGTAAGATAGATTTTCTAAGTAATCAACTAAATAACAAATAAAAAGCGTTGCAAGAGGGGAGTGAAATTCCCAAATGCAACGCTTAATTCTTTTAAATGGCTTAAATGCTATATAAAACAACGATACCACTACTGGCACAAATTGTATCAATAGTGGTATCTGATTTGGCATCGACTACGCTATTTAATACAATTCGTAGTTTTTGGAATAGCGTTGCATCAAATTCAAAATAATTAAAAGAGTTTTTCCTTACTTATTAAAGTAACTTATTGCGTTTTCAAACAATTCAGAACGGTTGTTGATGTTAAGCTTTTTGAAAATGCTTGATGTGTGTTTTTTGATTGTACTTTCTGTTACAAAAAGTTCATCAGCAATATCTTTACGCTTTTTATTCTGCATAATCAGTTTTAAAACCTCTTTTTCCCGTTGAGAAAGAGAACGGATTTCATCCCAGTTTTCAAAAATAACATCAATCTGATTTTGCTCAAAATACCTGATATTTGCTATTTGTTCGTTAGAAACAGTTTGTGCTGTTTCGGTTTGAATTACAACAGATTCGGAAGAAATTCCTTGAGTATCTGCAAGACCGTAATCCTGTAAAATCCCGTATAGGAATAATATTAAGCCCTCTGTGATTATATAGGATATGGACATAAATTCAAATCCTGCTTTTATGGTGTTTTCAATAAGCCAGATTGCAATATTGCCGATAACAACAAATGCGAGAAAAATAGAGTGCTTGACAGAAACGACCATCTTTTTGACGGCTGTGTATATGATAATT
>JAZNLY010000147.1:0-11493 GCA_045579305.1 Candidatus Fimenecus sp.
ACCTTATCAGGTTCCTGACCCTGAAGAGTCATTCGCTCTTTTACAACTCTTTCCATTCTTGCAAAACCAATTCTGAACTGATTCTGAAGAAGTTCACCAACTGAACGGATACGACGATTACCAAGATGGTCAATATCATCAGTAACACCGATGCCTGATGCCAATCCGTTAAGGTAGTTAACTGTTGCGAAGATATCTTCAACAGTGATGTGCTTTGGAATAAGGTCGTCTGCACGAAGAATCATTTCTTCTCTGAGTAATTCCTTATCGTCACCACATTTATCGAGAACTTCCATAAGAACTTTGAAGCTTACTTTTTCATTGATAGCAATTTCTTCAAGTTCGTCTTCTGTAAACATAGGAACATATTCAAGGGCATCAACCATGCCATTTGAATATACCTTTACTTCCTTGCCGTCAACGTCAAGGATTACGGTATCAACACCTTCCTGCTCAATTCTGTAAGCAAGTTCGTCGCTGATAACTTCACCCGGTTCAGCCATAATTTCACCAGTAAGCTGGCTGATAACAGGTTCTTTAACTGTCTTGTCTGCAATACGTGCAGCAATACCGAGTTTCTTGTTGTATTTATATCTACCTACTCGTGATAAGTCATATCTGTGAGCATCAAAGAAAAGACCGTTAAGGTGAGCCTGAGCTGTTTCAAGAGCAGGTGGTTCACCCGGACGAAGTTTCTTGTAAACTTCGATAAGAGCCTGTTCAGTATTAACAGTTGTATCCTTTTCAAGAGTTGCTTCAATTCTATCGTCATATCCGAAGAATTCACGGATTTCGTCATTAGAGCTGAGACCCAATGCACGGATAAATGTTGTGATATAAATCTTTCTGTTCTTATCTATTCTTACATAGAAAAGGTCATTCTGGTCTGTCTCATATTCAAGCCAAGCACCACGGTTAGGGATAACAGTGGTTGTATAAAGCTCTTTACCTGTCTTGTCATGAGTCATTCCATAATACACACTTGGTGAACGTACAAGCTGTGAGATAATAACACGCTCTGCACCGTTGATAACAAATGTACCACTGTCTGTCATCAGTGGGAAATCGCCCATATAAACTTCATTTTCCTTGACTTCGCCTGTTTCCTTATTGAAAAGACGAGCTGTAACTCTGAGAGGTGCAGCATAAGTTGCATCTCTTTCTTTACATTCCTTGACAGTGTACTTTGGCTTATCGTCCATACGATAATCAACAAAAGTCAATTCGAGATTTCCTGTGTAATCGGTGATTGCATCGATATCACGGAACACCTCTTTAAGTCCTGTTTCAAGGAACCACTTGTATGAATTTTTCTGCACCTCGATAAGATTAGGCATCTGCATAACCTCATTGATTTTTGAGAAACTCATACGGGTATTTCTGCCAAGTTTTACTTCTTTGACATTTACCATAGGGCTTATCACTCTCCGTTCATTTTTTTATTCCTGAGCCCCATATCTATATACATAGTATATAAGGCGTGGAGATTACTAAATTAAAGTTGTTTTACGCCTTGATTTTCATGAGCATTTATGGTAAAATTCTTTTTACAAAAATTGCTCCAGCGTATACAATTCCATTTTAATAGCAGTTTATTATTATAAACAAGTCAAGTCAATATGTCAATACCTATTCTGGATTTTCGCAAAAAAATTTTAAGGATGTTTTTTATGAAGGATTTTAGTAAATTTATTTTATCGTCAAAGGCAGTTACTGTATTCAAAAACGTTATAAAAGATACCGGCGTTTCTGCACTTATAAAATTGCTTGAATGTTGCAATTCAGACGAAAAAGCTTTCTTATCTTTTTACTCAGATTTTGTCTCCGCTCTTTATGAAAAGACAGACGATTTGACAGAGTACATAAATCAGCTTTTACTGGATGATGAAAATATATATGTTAGACAGTCAGCAAAAGGTCAGGCATCTCCCCTTCTGGAAAAAGCAGTACAGATTGAATTAGATTTTTTTGAAGAATTATCACAACTTAAATGTGAGGATATAAAATCTATACATAATATTGGTATTAATCTTCCGGAATGGAAAAACAACACAATTTCCGTGAAAGAAAAATACATAAAAAAGATTTCATCAATCAAAACAACCGGTTATGGTATATATGCTACACACAGAATGTTCTTATATAAGGATAGTGAGATTATCCCTGTTAAATATCCTGACCCGCAGCGTTTGTCGCAGATGAGTGGTTATGAATCGGAAAGACAAAAGGTTATTGATAATACAATGGCATTACTTCAAGGTAAGCCTTGTAACAATGTACTTCTCTATGGTGACGCAGGTAGTGGTAAGAGCAGTACAATCAAAGCCATTGTCAATGAATACTGGGAAATGGGACTTCGTCTTATTGAAATCAAGAAAAATCAGTTATATTCATTACCTGACGTAATCGATAAGCTTGCAGATAATCCGTTAAAATTCATTATCTTTATTGATGACTTGAGTTTTTCTACAAACGACAGTGATTTTGGTGCACTAAAAGCGATTCTTGAAGGTGGCGTTGCAGGGAAAACCGATAATCTTGTGATTTATGCCACAAGTAACAGAAGAAATCTTGTTAAAGAAAATTTCAATGACAGAAATGGTGACGATATTCACCTTCAGGATACAATTCAGGAAGTTATGAGTCTTTCTGCAAGATTCGGATTGAAAATTACTTTTTCAAAACCAAACAAAGATTTGTATTTATCTATTGTGGAAAATCTTTCTATGCAGTATAATATAAGTATTGCGAAGGAAGAATTAGCAATTCAGGCGGAGGCTTTTGCCCTTCGTAATGGTGGCAGAAGTCCGAGAACAGCAAAGCAATTTATTGAATACCTGGCATCAAAAAGTGAATAATTCAATTATTTATATAGTTGGAGGGAAAATATGAGAAACTATACTTATGATTGGGAAAACCCCGCAATCATCAAAAAAAATAAGGAAGATGGTCACGTTATCGCCTTTTCTTATGACAATGAAACAGATGCACTTAACAGACAAGCACCTGCTTCAAAAATGGCTCTTAACGGCACATGGAAATTCCATTGGCAGAGAGGACTTAACGATTGCCCAACAGATTTTTACAAGGATGATTTTGACACTTCCTTCTGGCGCGATATTACTGTACCATCAGTATGGCAGATTGGTCAGAATACTGAAAGTTATCCATACTACTATGCATCAACATACTGTCGTGCTATCAGCAGAAGCAAGAATAAGATTCCTTCAATCGACCACGATATGCAGGAAATCGGTATTTATGTAAGAGATTTCGATATGCCGGAAAACTTTGAAGGTCAGGAAATCTTTATGCATTTTGGCGCTGCGAAGTCTGCTATTGAGGTTTATCTTAACGGTGAGTTTGTGGGCTATTCACAGGGTTCAATGACTCCTCACGAATTTGACATCACAAAGTTTGCACGTAAGGGCTCTAACAGAGTTGCAGTTAAAGTTTACCGTTTTTCCGATGGTGCTTATCTTGAAAATCAGGATATGTGGCTCCTTTGTGGTCTTTACAGAGAAGTATATATCTTTGCTGAGCCTAAAAAATGTGTTCGTGATTTCTTTATCACAACTGACCTTGATAAAGAATACAAGGATAGTAGTACAAACCTTGAAATTAAAGTAAAGGATTATTCAGGCAAAGGCTCTGCATCAGTAAAAGCTGAAATTATTGATGGCGATAAGAGAATCACTCTCGGTGAAGCTGAATTCAATGGCTCTGCAACACTCAATTTCAACAAACTTATAGAAAATCCAAAGAAATGGTCTGCTGAAAGTCCATATCTTTACAAATTGCTCATAAGCATTACCGCTGATGGTAAGACAACATATAAATGTATCCGTTTCGGTTTCAAGAAGGTTGAAATCATTGGTGAAAAATTCCTTTTCAACGGTAAGCCTTTGTTACTTCGTGGTGTTAACCGTCACGACTTTGACCCTGACAATGGCTGGGCAGTTCCTACTGAAAGATACCATCAGGACTTAAACTTCATGAAGAATGCGAATATCAACTCCATCCGTACTTCTCATTATCCTGATGACCCATATTTCTATGAGCTCTGCGACGAATATGGTTTCTATGTTATGGACGAATGCGACCTTGAAACTCATGGTGTACGTCGTAAGGGTGTTCCGGGAGATAACCCAATGTGGACAGATGCTGTTGTTGACAGAATGGAAAGAATGGTACTTCGTGACAGAAACCACGCTTGTGTATTTATGTGGTCACTCGGTAACGAGGCTGGTGACGGCAATAACTTTATGGAAATGAAGAAGGCTGCTCTCAAGCTTGACTCAACTCGTCAATTCCATTATGAAGGTGACTTTAACTTTACAAAGAGTGATGTTATTTCAAGAATGTATCCTGTTGAAAGCGTTATGAAGAAACTTTGCAACAAAGAACCTATTGAAATCACTCTTTATGACAATATTGCAAATGCACTTGCAGCTGACTCAAAGCCAATCAAGAAAGAAGATTACTGCAGACCTGTTCTCCTTTGTGAATATGCTCACGCTATGGAAAACAGTCTTGGTAACTTCCAGGAATATATGGATGATTTTGAGGCACATGACCATATGTGCGGCGGCTATATCTGGGACTTTGTTGACCAGGCAATCCGCAGAAAGACAGATGAGGGTGACCAGTGGCTTTACGGTACAGACTTTGAGGCCTATGAACCGGGCAGATACACTCACCTTCCGAACACAACTGCTATGACAGGCAGTAATACATATTTCAATGCTAACGGCATCATCACTGCAGACAGAAAACCTCATCCGTCATATTTTGAGGTTAAAAAGGTTTACTGTGAAATCAAGGTTAAAGAAAGAGATTTGGAAAAAGGCGAATTCACTCTCATTAACAAGAAGCTCTTTACTGACCTTTCAGACATTGAATTCAAGTGGAGCTTACAGGCAGAGGGTGTTGAAATTCAAACAGGTGTTGTTGATATCAATTGTGGTCCACTTTCACAGATTGACTTTACAATCCCTTATGATTTGACAACTCTTCCTGAAAAAGAATGTGTTCTTATCATCTCTTATCTTAATAAGACTGCAAAGCCTTGGTGTGAAGCAGGATACGAACAGAGTTTTGACCAGTTTATTGTAAAGGAAGCAAGAGTTAAAGAAAAAGTAATTGATGGTAATGTTACTTATGTTAAGAATAACAATGCTGTTTTTGTAAATGGTGAAGGTTTTTCACTCAAGATTGATGGCGGTAAAATTACATCACTTAAATATGACGGCAAGGAATATCTTAAATCTGCTGTTGCACCTAACTATTTCCGTGCACTTACAGACAATGACTTCTCAAATCTTAACTTTATTCCTTTCCTTCTCCCATTCACACCTTACCTTAACTGGCAGAGAGCAACAAAGGGTGCAAAGGGCTCACTTAAGAGTGTTGAAAAGAATGGTACAGGTCAGCTTATCGTTAACATTGATTGGAATGTTCAGTTCTTCTCAGGTGTTACTTCAGAATTCGTGGTAAATCCTGATGGCAGCATTGAAGTTACTCACACAGGTACACCAAAGGGTATGAATCTTACCCGTTTCGGTACAATGATGGGACTTCTTAGAGAATTTGACCAGGTTAAATGGTATGGTCGTGGTCCTCAGGAAACATATTTTGACAGAAAGACCGGCGGTAAGATTACACTCCACGAAAAGAGTGTAGCCGACCTTGAACATCACTATATGAGACCACAGGAAAATGGTAACCGTACTGATGTAAGATGGGTTGAAATCAGAAATAAAGAAAATCAGGGTCTTCGTTTTGAAGCTATGGGTGAAACTCCAATCTGCTTCAGCGCATGGCATTACACACAGGACCAGTTGCACCTTGCAAAGCACATTCACGAATTACCACATTATGACATTACAACATTTAATGTTGACTTGAATCAGATTGGTGTTGGTGGCGATATGCCGGGTGATGCACAGGTCAGAGAAAAATACCAGATGAAGCCAAACAAGGAATACACATACACATTCCGAATTTCACCAATTAAATAATATAATTAAAGCGTACAGAGTAAAAATCTGTACGCTTTTTTATTGAAAACTTACTTAACATAATGTATAATTCTTTTATAAGAAAAAGGAGGAAGATTTTTATGAAAACAACACGTTTAAAAATCGTTTCAATTGTACTTGTAATTTCATTACTTTTCTCAATGTCTGCATTTTACGCAACTGCAATTGACACACCTTGCGACTGTGACAACTGTCCATCAATTGTTATTCCGGGACTTTTCCAGTCAGATGTACGCTACCTTGACGAAAATGGTGAACCAATGCTTAATTCTGAAGGCGAGCCATATTCTGCTCCATTCTTTATGGAAGCATCAGGTGATATTGTAAAATCGGCACTAGAAAAAGCGTTACTTCCGTTAGCATCATTACTTTTAACACAACGAGACCTTGAAAACCGTTGTGCAAATGCTATTGCCGATGTTTTAGGTTGGGCTTTATTAAGTAACCTTGAATTAGATGAATATGGTCATCCAATCAAGAACATTCAGGCTGATAAATATGAAACAAGTGTTGCAAACCTTACTGTCGAACAACAAGAATACATTTTTGACCAGATTCCACTTTATGATTATGTGGATGTGGCAGGTTCTGACCATCTTTATTTCTTTTCTTATGTTCACACAGGAAACATCATTGATGCGGCAAACGACCTTTATGAGCTTATTCAGATTGCAAAGAAGGAAACAGGTCACGATAGGGTAAATCTTGTGCCAATCAGTCAGGGTGGCTCTATTGAAAATGCACTTATGCAATTATATATTGATAAGGGAGAGGAATTTTCTGATGATGTAAACAGAGTCTGTTATGTTGTTCCTGCTGCTGACGGTGCTTGTATCCTTGGTGATATTTATCGTCACGGTTTAATCGATGACCCTGAGGCACTATATGATTATATGATTCCGTCACTTCTTGACGAGGAAAGCGAATATCTTGCATATATTATTAACATTGTTCTTCGTTTATTCCCTGAAGCTGACCTTAACAATATTCTTGACACGGCTGTTCATACCCTTGTTGAAGATTACCTTGAATATTCAACTTGTCTTTGGGCACTTATTCCGTCTTATGATTATCCCGCATGCAGGGAAATGTATTTAAGTGACCCTGAAGATGTTCATGTGCGCGAACAGACAGACTGGTACTACAATGCACAGGTTAATTCAAGAAAAAATATTCTTGATGCACAGTCAAAAGGTGTGGAATTCTTTGACATCTGCGACTACAACTATGTGAAATATAAAATTTTTGATAACTGGGACAATATGAACAGTGATGGTATTATTCATACCGATTCCGAATCTTTTGGTGCTACTTCTGTTGCAGTTAATGTTTCGCTTCCTGATGATTATGTTCAGGCAAACACATATTGCACTGACCCTGAAAAACATAACCACATTGATGAAGGAAGACTTCTTGACGCATCAACAAGCATTATGTGTGAGCGTTCATTCTATTTTGTAAACCAGAACCACGAAAGTACTGCAAAAAACGACGTCATTATAAGACTCGTTACGAGAATTCTTACTGACTCATCCTTTGATAATATTTATTCTGACCCTGCGTTCCCACAATTCAATTATGCAAGAAATTCCGTTGGTGTCATTAATTTCTACGAGGCATGGAAGAATTATGACACATCAAATTTAGATGAGGCAACAGCAAAGGAATTCCATGAAGCATCCAATGAGCTTGGTGCAGCAATTGAAAGCACTTATATGCCAACTGAAGAATTTGATGCTGCAGTTGAAAGATTTGAAAATGTGGTTTATATTATTGAAAACGGAGAGCCTGAAGATACAAGTGAAAATGGCATTATGAAAGTAATTACAATAATCCTTCGCATTGCAAATGCAATCATATTTAAAATCTTCGGTGAAAACGGATTTTCAGATATAATTCTTAAATAAGTATAATACAACAAAAAAACGGACAGATTAAAAACCTGTCCGTTTTTTGTTATACATTTTTGAGATTGTTTCTACACTCAAAATGATACTTAATGTTGTATAAAAAAATCAATTTTAGAAAAGACCATCAATCTTGCCATCTGCACCAACATCAATTTTGTATGCTGCAGGAACTTTTGGAAGTCCCGGCATTGTCATAATGTCACCTGTAAGGCAAACAATGAAACCTGCACCTGCACTGAGTTTTACTTCACGGACTGTCATCATAAAGTTTTCAGGTTTGCCGAGTTTTGTCGGGTCGTCTGAAAGTGAATACTGTGTTTTTGCAACACAAACAGGAAGTTTATCCTGACCAAGTGACTCAATATCCTTGATAGCCTTTTCAGCTGCTGCTGTGAAGATTACGCCGTCTGCACGATAAATTTCCTTTGCGATTGTGTTAAGTTTCTCTTTAATTGAAAGTTTTTCATCATATAAAGGAGCAAAATCTGCTTTACCTTCATCAATAACGGCACAAACTTTTTCTGCCAAGTCCATACCGCCTTTGCCACCTTTAGCGAATACTTCTGCAAGGGAAACCGGAACTTTCATTTCTTCACAGAATTCCTTGATGAAAGCAATTTCTGCTTCTGTGTCTGTATGGAATTTATTGATAGCAACAACAACAGGAACATTGTATTTTCTCATATTTTCAATATGAGTTTTAAGATTTACGATACCCTTTTTGAGTGCTTCCACATTTTCGTTTTGGAGGTCAGCACGAGCCACTCCACCGTTGTACTTAAGAGCACGGATTGTAGCAACAACTACAACACATTCAGGTTTAAGACCTGCATAACGGCACTTGATATCAAGGAATTTCTCGGCACCAAGGTCAGCACCGAAACCTGCTTCTGTGATACAGTAATCAGCAAGTTTGAGTGCAAGCTTAGTAGCAGTAACAGAGTTACAACCGTGAGCAATATTTGCAAATGGACCACCATGCATAATTGCAGGTGTGTTTTCAAGAGTCTGCACAAGATTTGGCTTAATAGCGTCTTTCAAAAGTGCTGCCATAGCGCCAACTGCATTGAGTTCCTTTGCATAGACAGGTGTGTTATCAAGTGACCATGCAACAAGGATATTACCAAGTCTTGTTTTAAGGTCTTCTATATCAGTTGCAAGGCAGAGAATAGCCATAATTTCACTTGCAACAGTAATCATAAATCCGTCTTCACGAGGAATACCATTAACCTTACCGCCAAGACCAACGATAACATTACGGAGTGCACGGTCATTCATATCAAGACAACGTTTAAAGAGAATTCTTCTCTGGTCAATACGAAGTTCATTACCCTGCTGCATGTGGTTGTCGATAATAGCACAAAGAAGGTTATTAGCGGCGGTAATCGCATGCATATCACCTGTGAAATGAAGGTTGATGTCTTCCATAGGAATAACCTGTGAATATCCACCACCTGCTGCGCCACCTTTAACACCGAAAACTGGTCCCATGGATGGCTCACGAAGTGCGATACAAGCATTTTTACCGATTTTGTTCATCGCCTGACCAAGACCAACTGTGATAGTTGTTTTACCCTCACCTGCAGGAGTTGGATTAATAGCAGTAACGAGGATGAGCTTTCCATTTTCTCTGTCAGCATATTTCTTGTTAAGAGAAAGTGGAAGTTTTGCCTTGTACTTGCCATACATTTCAAGGTCATCGGCATCGATATTAAGCTTTTTTGCAATTTCTGTAATTGGTAAACAAGGTGTCTGCTGTGCGATTTGAATGTCTGAAAGCATAATAAAATCCCCCATAATTTATATTTTCAGTAATTTATTTAACTTATTCATTGTTTCCTTTGATGGTGTGTCCATATGTGCGAAAGGAAACTCTATTTTCATACTGTCATATTTTGTCTGACAGATTTTTTTGAATGGTAAAAGTTCTACCTTATCAATACAACTGTGCTTTTCAACTATTCCATTGAGTTTTTCGATATTTTCCTCATTGTCATTAAGTGTTGGAATAATAACTTGCCTTATAGTTGCAGGAATTTTCTGTTCATTAAGATATTTTAAAAATACCATTGGTTTTTCAAATGAACATCCTACATTTTCCATATACAGTTCATCATCCGTATATTTTATATCAAGTAACACTCTGTCTGTTTCTGTAAGGAGTCTTTTTACTGACTCATTTAATATACTACCTGACGTATCAAGGCAAGTATTGATGCCGTTTTCGTGACAAAGTTTAAATATTTCATAACAAAAATCTGCTTGTAAAAGTGGCTCACCACCCGAAAGTGTAATGCCACCTTTTTCACCGAAATACTCACGATATTTTGTGGCTTTTTCTACAATTTCTTCTGCTGTGAAAGTCTTTTCACTTTCCATAATCCAGGTGTCGGGATTATGACAACACTTGCAACGAAGATTGCATCCTTGTAAAAAAACTACAAACCTTAAACCTGGACCATCAACTGTACCAAGACTCTGAATTGAATGAACTTGTCCGTTCATAATTACATTGCCTCGTGGAATGTACGGCTGATAACTTCTCTCTGCTGTGCCTTTGAAAGTTTATTGAAGTTAACAGCATATCCTGAAACACGGATTGTAAGGTTAGGATACTTTTCAGGATTTTCGTAAGCATCCATAAGTGTTTCACGATTAAGCACATTCACATTGATATGATGTGCCATTTTTGCGAAATATCCGTCAAGAATTGCTACAAGATTAGTTACCCTTTCATCCTCGTCACGACCAAGTGCTTCAGGAGTAATTGAGAAAGTATTTGAAATACCGTCACGACAATCGTCATAACTGATTTTTGCGACTGAGTTAAGAGAAGCAAGGGCACCATTTTCTTCACGGTTATGCATCGGATTAGCACCCGGTGCAAATGGCTCACCATTCTTTCTTCCGTCAGGAGTTGCACCTGTATTCTTACCATACATAACATTTGATGTAATAGTAAGTACAGACAATGTATGAACCGCATCTTTATATGTCGGTGTTTTACGAAGTTCAGTAATCACACGATGTGTCATTTCCTTTGCAATAAGGTCAACCCTGTCATCATCATTACCGTATTTAGGAAATTCACCTGCTGTTTTAAATTCCACGATGAAGCCATCTTCATCTTTAACCGGTTTAACATCGGCAAACTTGATAGCACTGAGTGAGTCAGCCACAACTGAAAGTCCTGCGATACCAAATGCCATAAAGCGTTCAACATCAGTATCGTGGAGAGCCATCTGGATTTTTTCGTAAGCATATTTATCGTGCATATAGTGGATAACATTCATTGTATTTACATAGAGGTGGCTGAGCCATTCAATGTAAATCTGGAATCTTTCCATAACTTCATCAAATTGGAGTTTTTCACAATCCATAACAGGCATCTGTGGACCGATATGCATTTTACTTGTTGTATCATAACCACCATTGATGGCAATAAGTAAAAGCTTTGCAAGGTTACAACGAGCACCAAAGAACTGCATCTGTTTACCGACTTTCATTGCAGAAACACAACATGCAATAGCATAATCGTCACC
>JAZNLY010000148.1:0-14619 GCA_045579305.1 Candidatus Fimenecus sp.
ATATACCTGCTCTTGTAATGATAGCTATGTTGATAATTATGTTGATGCAATAGGTCATAGTTTCAAAGAGGGCGAGTGCACAGAATGTGATGCTGTTGACCCTGATTATTTCACCTTTGAAATAGACACTCCATCAACTACGAAAATCAAATGTAGAAACGGGATTATCCTTCATGCAAAAGTTGACGGTAATTTTCCGGAAGATGCAACTATAAAATGGACTGCAGATAACGAAAACTTTAACTTGATTGAGTCGGTAGATGGTAAATCAGTAACCCTCATTTCAAAAAATAAAGGTTATACAGTTATCACAGCAACAGTTTATGATGCTGAAGAACAAGTGATTACTCAGGATACAGTTGAGATGTATTCGGATGCCGGCCTGTTACAGAAGATTGTTGGATTCTTCCGTGTGATATTCGGAATGGACAAAATTCTTGAGAAATAAAAATTAACCCTCTATGGTACGCCATAGAGGGTTTTAGTTTGTTGTGATATCTGTTAATAAACTCTTACTTCACCAATTGCAACATTTTCAGTATATTTTTGTCCTACATAACCTGAATTAACAGTAAGTACAATATAATCTGTAATTACCGGTGTATCAAACAAAAAGTCTTCGAAATTAGCTGAAGCAGAATCATTGTAGTATGCAGTAAATGTTTTTGATGTCCCATCACTGAATGTGAGTGTGAAATTCTTAACCTGACCGTTACTCTTGAATATGTCTTTCTCAGGTTGATAAAGATTTCCGTTAACCATCAAAAATCCTTTGACAAGGCTTTTTTCACGAAGATTAAAACGGATTTTAGCACCTGCACCACCTGTGTTAGCGTTTACACACCAACAAGAATCGTAGTAGCCGTCAATTGCCTTTTTCGCACCAAAAGAACGTGCAGAGTTTACGTTGGATGACTCAAGAACTTTACCACTGATTGTCGTTGCTGAGTCAATTACAGGGTTTCTTGAATATGTTTCTTCAGGAATGGGTTCTTTCTGAAGAGGTTCTCCTTGAGTAGTCTTTTCCTGATAAGGTTCTGTTCTTATTTCAGGCACATAATTAGAAACTGAAGTGTCCTCTTCCTTGGATTGATTAAACTTGTCTAATAATGGGATATCGCTATCGCCAAAGACAAATAACCCTAAAGTTAAAACTGCAACAAGTACAATAATGATTAATAAATATTTTTTCATAACATTTCCTCCAATGCTTATTTTGATTTTATCTGGTTTTTCAGAATATGTGTTATTGCTCTCGTACCTCTTGTAATATACTTGCCAAGATTACCTGAAAGACCAGTTAAAACAGGATTTTTCAGGTCTTTTTCACTAATTCCGTCAGTGTTACTTTCTTTAAGCGTTATATTATCTTTAAGGAATGGAGCAACAAAATCTTTTTCATCAGATGTTAAAAGTGCACCATCAGCAAAAGCACATATTTCAGTTTTTTCTGCATCTGAAAGCCCTTGAGATGACATAGGATACAACCCGAATATAGCGGTTTCTGAGCATCCGTTATAGGATGGAGCAATACTCTTGCCTTGTGCAGCAACAAGTGTGTATGTATCAAGAATTTCATCTTTTGACCTGCCGAAATGATGCCTTTGCTTGCCATAATAAGTGCCGAAAGGATTCATTCTGACAGTCTTATCCTTTTCAAGCCGCATAGGACAGTGTGCCATAGAAGAAAGCACCTGACGGGAATTTGAAATAATAATACCACCATTTTCATCATACAGACCTACGAATCCACCTGTCAACTGATGGTTGAAGGAGTCAACCCTTTGATTTTTATCATCACATTCAGGGAAACTCTGGGTTCTGAATGAAGAAATATCGTTCATAAAGTTTCTCTTGATGACAGAGATATCACCATTGAGAATAGGTGTTATCTGGAATGGTACAGTTTCTTTCCAATCCATATCACTGTATCTGCCTAAAGCAGAATTTTCAGTTGATATTGATGTAGTTTCTGCGGTATATGGATATTTGATAGTTGTACGAACAAAAATTGCATCAGAAAAATCAGTTTTAAAGAAATCAAATGAGAAATTGCCGGGTTCGATTTCTTTTGGAAGATGAATTTCACCACTTACCCTAATACCTTCACCATTTCCTGCAAGAGAAAGGGGAGCAACAAAAGTGTTTTTGAAATCATATTGCTTGTTATTATACGTAATGTATGATTGTAAGAAATCATAGTCACCGATTTTTCTTCCATCAATCTGTACAAATGCGATTTTGCCATTTGGAGAAAACATAAGTGAAACTCGGGGTGTTTCAAGAAGGTTTTTAAACTTAGGTTTGTCTTTTTTACCGTCAAAACCGACATTCAATTTGTAGTTTTCTTTTATCTTTTTAAATTTCAGCATAAGAAAAGCAGATTTACATTCGTTATCCGTCGGTACAGCAACAAAATCTTCAAGGTCATCCGCATGGATGGTCATACAAGAAATATCAGAAATATCTTTCTTTATTTCAACCTGAACACATTGTAATAACGAGTTGCTTGTATTGTGAATTGTGATGTTTTCTGGTGCCACAAAATTTGAAATTTCATCTGCAATAACCTTTTCACTGAGTTCAAGAGCAGTTTTTTCCCGTTGAATGTTAAGAACAGGAGTTGCAAGACCAAAATGAGTTGTTGAAAGCAACAAAATTCTGTTATTAAATGATGGGGAAAGCATATCCCTTTCACTTGTAATCTTTGACATTGCCCTTGCTCGTTCAAGCCTTGTCCAGATTTTTCTGTTGAAAGGCTTTTCTGACCAAGATGCATATCCTGTAAAGTTTCCATCCGCAGTGTCGTGTGTAAATTTAATTTTCCCTATTGGTTTATGATTTTTAATGTATCCGCCGGGAGTATCAAAAACAACGTAAGGTAAATCGGCAACTTCCTTGACAAGTCCGTGAATGCCATCAGTATTCGCAATTTTACCCGTCATTTTGCCCATATCAATGGTTTCCCAGAAAATAGCATCTGCATCCATGTTGATAAAAAGGAAAAGGTCATTGTTGATTTCACAGTTTTCCTGTTTTTTTCGCAAATCTTTAACCCATGCGCGGAGACATCCTGCATCACAAACATCGGAATTAGAGTATGTTGGAATAATCGTGATACTTTCAGCATTATAAGTATATGTAAGGGGATTAAATGCCTCTTCATCAGAAAGCTTGGGAACAATTGTCCTGAAAGCATCAAAAGGTACGCAACTGTAGTAAAGACAGAGAGCTTTTATGCCCAGTTTGTTATATAAACTAACTTGTGACGGAGTAAACATAACCTCTTGCGGGCGTACAATTTTTTCACAAGTACCGAAAATATCCTGGAGCCCACTACCATCGGGGTTGGTAATTGCAAGGTTGATGCTTTCGCAGAATTCATCTTCAGTCATAGCTGATAAAGCACCGTTGTTATATCCCATTATGATGTTTTCATCACCATATTTTTCTACTCTTTCTTTCATTTTTTCAATGATATCGGGAGCGTATTCAGGAAGAATTTTCTGTAACGAGAAAAAGTTTTCCGTGTCCCATGTACCTTTCACAGGAATACCTTGTTCGTTAAATTCTGTAAGAGTATCAAGAATTTTTCGTATAATTCGTATATCCGAACCGAATCCTAAATTATCGTTAGTATCTCCACGATATGAGTGATAACAGTTAACGTGAAAGCCATAGGCTATGTGAATCCTGTTTTCAAACATCTGTTGCCTCTCCTTTGTACATTTAGTGTTAAACACTATAATATCATATCATAATATAACTCTAAAGTAAAACAATTTATTTAGATTTATAGGGGAAGTTGCTCATATTTTTGCTATTTTATTTACTTGCAAAAACAATATTTATGTGTTACCATTATGTAGTAATAATAGATAGGAGATGATTTAATGAAGAAAATCAATAAATTTCTTTCAGTAGTTTTGTCTGTAGTTATGATTTTTTCTGTTGTATCAATAACAGCAAGTGCAGAAAAAGTTAAAGGAGATTGCGGTGCAAATCTTAATTGGGCATATGATTCGTCAACATATACATTGACAATTACTGGCTCAGGTGATATGGATAATTATGATGATGGCGTTTATCCGCCATGGGATATTTACAAGTATAATATTCAGAAAATCAATGTGAATTTTGGTGCTAAATCAATTGGTAATAAGGCCTTTAATTCATACAATAATCTTACAACAGTGAAACTTCCTGGTAGTTTGAAGACAATTGGTGAAGATGCTTTTTCAAATTGTATAAACCTTACTAGTGTTACTCTTGGTAACAAGGTGGAAACAATAGGGAAAAATGCATTCAGTTTTTGTATTAAACTTGATTCAATTACAATTCCGGGTAGTGTAAAAACAATTGGTGAAAATGCATTTTATTATTGCGAAGACCTTTCTGAAGTTGTAATTCCTAATGGGGTTTCAACAATTGGTGCAAATGCGTTTGCTTTTTGCAGCAGCCTTTCCGGTGTATCAATCTCAAAGAGCGTAACAACAATCGGACTTGATGCCTTTACAGCTTGTGAAAGCCTTACAGGTATAACTGTTGACAGTGAAAATGAGTCCTTCTCAAATGATGAATATGGTGTTTTATTTAATAAGGATAAAACTATACTTGTCCAGTATCCAATTGGCAATACAAGCACAAGCTATACAATACCTGAAAGTGTTAAGGTTGTTGCTCCTAATGCATTTGCATATAATTCTAATCTCACAACTATTATACTTTCTGAAGGTGTAACTGCAATTGAAAATGGTGCATTTGATAACTGCCAGCAATTGAGTGATGTGTATTATTCAGGCACATCGGCAGATTGGAAGAAGATTGCAATCGGTACTGATAATGAATGCTTGACTACGGCAAGTCTTCATTTTGATTACTGTGTTCATAAGTATGTCGGAGTTCCAACTGCTCCAACATGTACAGAGCGTGGCTACACAACTTACACTTGTAGCGAATGTGGTGCATCCTATGTTGATGATTATGTGACAGAAACAGGTCACAATTATTCATCGGAAATTACAACTCCTGCAACACACGTGACAGAAGGTGTAAAAACATTTACTTGCGCTGATTGTAGTTATTCATACACAGAAGCAATTGCAAAAACTACAGAGCATACATATGAGGAGGAAATTACAACTCCTGCAACACATATGGCAGAAGGTGTAAAAACATTTACTTGTGAATGTGGTGATACATATACAGAAGTAATTGAGATAATTGCAGAACATACATATGTGCCGGTAGTAACTGAACCAACATGTACAGAAAATGGTTATACAACATACACTTGTGAATGTAAAGATTCTTATGTTGGCGATTATGTGGATGTTATTCCACATGAATATACAGCAGAAACTACAACTCCTGCAACACATCTCTCAGAAGGTGTTATGACATATACCTGCGAATGTGGTGATACATATACAGAAGCTATCGATAAGTTAGATGACCACGTATTTGAGACAGTGGTAACTGCACCAACATGTACAGAACAAGGTTATACAACATATACTTGTGTTTGTGGTGAAACTTTTAAGCGTGATTATGTGGACGCATTAGGGCATCTCGGAGCAGGTGATGGTGTTTGTGATACATGTGGAGCAACAGTTGAGCCGGACGATTCAACAAATTGCTATTGTCTTTGCCATAGCACAGGCTATGTAAAAATTTTCTTCAATATCATTCTTATATTCCAGAGAATTTTAGGTACAAACAAGAGCTGTGCTTGTGGTATAGTGCACTATTAATTATCAGTTCAATAAAAGTTTTATTTGGCTCTCCTTTTATAAGGGGAGCCTGTTTTATGTTTTATATTATTAATTTAATATTTACCCTTGAAAAATCTTTAATATGAGTATAAAATATAATTCGATATTACAAATTTATAAAATTTGTAGGAGGACTCATTATGAATTTAAGAAGTGAAAGTGTATTAAGAGGTGCTGAAAGAGCACCTAACAGAAGCCTTTTTTATGCAATGGGCTATACAAAAGAAGAACTTGAAAGACCAATGATTGCTGTTGTATCAGCACACAGTGAAATCGTTCCTGGTCATATTCACCTTGATAAGATAACAGAAGCTGTAAAAGCCGGTGTGCGTATGGCAGGCGGTACTCCTGTTATGGTACCTGCAATCGGTGTTTGTGATGGTATTGCGATGGGACATGTTGGTATGAAATATTCACTCGCATCACGTGAACTTATTGCAGATAGCGTTGAAACAATGATTATGGCTCATGGTTTTGACGGTGCAGTGCTTATTCCTAACTGTGACAAGATTGTTCCGGGTATGATTATGGCAGCAGTTCGTCTTAATATTCCTGCAGTTGTATGCTCAGGCGGACCTATGATGTCAGGTCTTGTTGATGGTGTTGAAACTTCACTTTCAAAAATGTTTGAAGCTGTTGGTGCTCGTAAGGCCGGTCTTATTGATGACTGCAAACTTTGTGAATTTGAAGAAAACGTTTGTCCGGGTTGTGGCTCTTGTTCAGGTATGTACACAGCAAACTCAATGAACTGTCTTGCAGAAGCAGTTGGTATTGCTCTTCCCGGTAATGGTACAATTCCTGCAGTTCACAGTGGTCGTATTCAGCTTGCAAAACGTGCGGGTATGGCAATTATGAACCTTGTTGAAAAAGATATCAAGGCTCGTGATATTATCAACGAAAAATCAATCCGTAATGCTCTTGCTTGTGATATGGCTCTTGGTTGTTCATCAAACAGTGTTCTTCATCTTCTTGCTATTGCTAATGAAGCAGAAGTTCCTGTTGACCTTGAGATGTTTAATGAAATCAGTGCAAAAGTTCCTAACCTTTGTCACCTTGCACCTGCAGGTGAAACACATATGCACGACCTTAATAATGCAGGCGGTATTCCTGCTGTTCAGGCTGAACTTGCAAAGAAAAACCTTCTTGATTTATCTCTTATCACAGCAACAGGAAAAACTGTCGGTGAAAACATTGAAGGTGCCTATATTAAGAATACAAACGCAATTCGTCCTATCGACAACCCATACAGTGAAACAGGTGGTATCGCAATCCTTTGGGGTAATATCGCAAAAGATGGTTGTGTTGTAAAGAGAAGTGCTGTTGCGCCTGAAATGCTTGTTCATTCAGGCCCTGCAAGAGTATTTGATTCAGAGGATGAAGCAATTGATGCTATTTATAATGGTAAAATCACTCACGGTGATGTTGTTGTTATCCGTTACGAAGGTCCTATGGGTGGACCGGGTATGAGAGAAATGCTCAACCCAACATCAGCACTTGCTGGTATGAAACTTGATAAGACAGTTGCTCTTATTACTGACGGTCGTTTCAGTGGTGCATCACGTGGTGCTTCAATCGGTCACGTTTCACCGGAAGCTGCTGCCGGTGGTGAAATCGGTCTTATCTACGAAGGCGATATTATCGAAATTAATATCCCTGAAAGCAAAATCAATGTTCAGGTTTCTGATGAAGAACTGAATGAGAGAAGAAAGAGCTATGTTAAACCTGAGCCAAAAGTTAAGTCAGGTTGGCTTGCTCGTTATTCAACACTTGTTTCATCTGCAAATACTGGTGCAGTTATGAAAAAAGTATTTTAATTAAAGGAGAAAACAAATGCCTAAATTAGTTAAAATTAAGTCACAGTTAAAACAGAATAAGAATAAGACTTTCTGGATTACTTTTCTTATATTAGTGTTGACTGTATGCTTTTTTGGAACAGGTCTTGGACTTTTAATATCTGTTTTAACAAAAAAGATAACTCTTGATATAACTATTCCTGTTGTTCTGCTTGTGATTTCATTAAGCTTGTTCCTTGCATTCCTTATTTATCGCAAAAAGTTTTACATTCTTAAATCAGGTGTTCGTGGTGAAGACAGTGCACTTGATGTTCTGAAAAAATTGCCTAAGGATTATACAATAATTTCAAATCCTGTTATTCTCAACAGGGGAATATCACTTGAACTTGATTTTGTTGTTATAGGCAAAAATGGTGTTTTCATAGTTGAGGCTAAAAATCATCGTGGAATCATCAGTGGTAAAACATCTAAGTCAACCTGGAAACAAATTAAACATGGCAGAAACGACAAAGTTTATGAAAAGGAAATCGACAATCCTGTAAAACAAAGCTTTCGTCAGGGCAGAAGGATGCAGGAATTATTCAGAGATTTCGACATTTTTGCAAGTGTCTATCCTGTGTTGTTCTTTGCGGACGGTAAGACAGAATTAAAAGTAGTTGACGATGCCGACCTTAATGTTCCTATTTTCAAAAAAGAAAAGGATTTGCTTGATTATATCCAGAACACCAAGGGCAGAGAGTCTGTAAGCAAAGAAGAACTTGCAAAAATCATACGTTTCTTTAAGAGATAACATATTGTCCATAATACCCACATATATTTAAGTGGTGATATTATGGACAATAATTTTTATGAAAAATCTTCTCCAGGAAGAAGGAAAAATGAAGAAAACAATCAGAACGTAATGACTAAAATAATTGTTGTACAACTGATTCTCTCACTTCTGGTTTCCGGAATTATTTTTGGCGTTTGCAGAACAGAAAGTGAATTGTCAAAAAATATAAAAAATTTCTATAAGGATATATGTAAAACCGATATTGCAGTTTCCACTATTTTCGGTGAATTAAAAAATGTTGTCAAACAAACCTTTTCACCAAATGTTATTGAAGAAGCAACAATAGAAGAGATAAATGAAACAGGAGAAGAATAACTTATCTCCTGTTTTTCTGTTGTGGGTATTGTATTATGACCTTTAATCTTTTTGGAATTAAAGTGGAAATTACATTTCTTTTTGTGGCTTTCATATCATTTGTTATTTCACTGAATGCACCATCAAATGTTATGTTGACAATAATTGCTTCAATGCTACACGAGTCAGGTCATCTTTTGATGATGTTACTTATTGATAATAAACCTGAAAAAGTAAGATTTGAACTGACGGGAATCAATATTATAAGGAATCAGGAAATAAAAATAAGTACAAAGAATGAAATACTGATTTCTCTTGGTGGACCAATGATTAATCTTATCATTGTTCTGATTTGTTGTGCATTTTTGTGCTTTTATAACAGTAAATCGATTCTGACCTTCGCTTGTATCAACCTTATTCTGATGATTTTTAATATTTTACCCATAAATAAACTTGATGGTGGTGTGGCATTATATTATGTTTTGTCAAAAAACTATAATATAGTGTCTTGTTCAAAAGTATTAAAAGTTACTTCTTATATTTTCATTTCAATTATTTTGATATGGGGAATATATGTTTTTGTTGTCAGTAGATATAATATTTCTCTTATCATTATCGCAATATTTCTTCTTCTTTCAATCTTTACTGACAATGAATATTGAAATAAAATATAATTTATAGTAAAATATAATGAATATATTTTTGCGAGGTCAGTTATGGTAAAAAAAGAAGTTGAAAAATTACTTAAAAAAGTTCAGAAACCTGCACGATACACAGGTGGAGAGCTTAATAGTGTTACAAAGAATAAAGAGAATGTAAAACTTCGTTATGCTTTCTGTTTTCCTGATAATTATGAAATAGGCATGTCCCATCTTGGCATGAAAATTCTTTATAGCGTAGTAAATGCAAGAGAAGATGCACGGTGTGAGCGTGTTTTTGCACCTTGGGAAGATATGGAAGCACTTATGCGAGAGAATAACGTAAAACTATATGCTCTTGAAAGTGGAGATTCACTTGATGAGTTTGATTTGGTAGGTTTTACATTACAATATGAGTTAAGTTATACCAATGTTCTGAATATGCTTGATTTAGGTGGAATACCTGTTCTTAAAAAAGACAGAACAAATCTTACGCCGATTGTTGTTGCGGGTGGACCTTGTGTCTGCAACCCTGAACCAATGGTGGATTTCATTGATATTTTCCTACCAGGTGAAGGTGAAGAAGTAACAAACGAACTTATTGACCTTTTAATTGAACATAAGGAAAAAGGCTCTTCAAGACTTGATTTCTTACGTGAAGCGGCAAAAATCGAAGGTGTATATGTACCTGAATTCTATAATATTGATTATAATGAGGACGGTACAATTAAATCAGTAGAAAATACAGAAACAGCACCTGCGAAAGTAAAGAAAAGAATTGTTTCTGATTTGGATAAAGCACATTATCCGAATGACTTTGTTGTGCCTTTTATTGATGTTGTTCAGGACAGAACTGTGGGTGAAGTGTTCCGTGGTTGTATCCGTGGCTGTCGTTTCTGCCAGGCAGGGTTTATTTACAGACCGATTCGTGAAAAGTCACCTGAAACAATCAATGAACAGTGCAGAAGAATAAGCGATGCAACAGGTTATGACGAAATTTCTCTTTGCTCACTTTCTACAAGTGACTATACAAATATCGAAAAACTTATTCCTATGCTTTTTGATTGGGCATTAAAGGAAAACATAAATGTTTCATTACCATCACTGAGAGTTGATAATTTTTCTGATGAACTTATGGAACAACTTAAAAAAGTCCGTCGTAGTGGTCTGACCTTCGCTCCTGAAGCCGGTACACAAAGACTTCGTGATGCTATCAATAAAAATGTTACTGAGGAAGAAGTTCTTCGTACAGCACTTAAAGCATTTGATGGTGGTTGGACAAGCGTTAAACTTTATTTCATGATGGGACTTCCAACAGAAACTCTTGATGATATTAAGGGTATTGCCGACCTTGCACAGAAGGTTGTTGATACATTCTATCGCAATCCTAACAAACCAAAAGGGAAGGGTGTTCAGGTTAATGTCAGTTGTGCATCTTTTGTACCAAAACCATTCACACCATTCCAATGGGAGCCACAGGATACCGCTGATATGCTTATTGAAAAGCAGAAACATCTGCTTTCAAGCACAACAAGTCGTAAAATTACAATTAGTTACCATCAATCGGATACATCTGTTTTAGAAGGTGTACTGGCTCGTGGTGACAGACGACTTGGCGAAGTTGTTTACAAGGCATGGCAAAAAGGTTGTAAGTTTGATAGCTGGGATGATTTCTTTGACTTTGCAAAGTGGCGTGAAGCATTCAATGAATGTGAATTAACAACTGAATTTTATGCAAATCGTCGCAGAGATTATAATGAAATTCTTCCTTGGGATATTATGGATTATGGTATTCGTAAGGAGTTCCTTGTTGAAGAAAATAAAAAAGCACACGAAAGTGCTACAACTCCTCATTGTAGACTTAAGTGCTCAGCTTGTGGTGCAAATAAGTTAAATGGAGGTAAATGTGATGCCAGAAGTTAAAAAATGGGATATGGAAGTGCGAATGTCCTTTCAGAAAACAGGTATGGCAAAGTTTATCTCACATCTTGATACAGTCCGTTGTATTACAAGAGCAATGAAAAGGGCAAATGTGCCTGTATGGTTCACAGAAGGATTTAATCCTCACGCATTTTTAACTTTCGCAATGCCACTTTCATTAGGATTCGAAAGTTATTGTGAAACTGTTGACTTCCGTCTTATGGAAGAAGTTGATTTGAATGAACTTGCAGAAAGACTAAATAATGCTTTACCTGTTGATATAACAGTAAAAGAAATCTATGTATATGAAACTTCTCCTAATGATATTCGTTGGGCAGAATATAAGATTATTTTCAATAATCCTGACAGTATGTTACTTGATAGTATTGAATCAAAACTTTCTGCTGATGAGATAATGGTTCTGAAAAAGGCAAAACAAGGCAGAAAAAAGGTAGAAAAAGAAGTGAATATAAAAGAACATATCAGGTCATTTGAATTGAAAAATGAAAATGGTAAGCTTGCTCTTAACACAGTTCTTTCATCAGGAACAAGTACAAACATCAATCCAATGCTTTTAATCGGTGCACTTACTAAAGGTACTGAAACAGACGAGCAGGATGTGGACGTAATCAAAGTCCAATCATATACAGAAACAATGAAAGTATTCAGATAATATGGCAACTTTATTAGTAATTATTATTTTTGTTACATATATAGGGCTTGGTATTCCTGATTCACTTTTTGGTACAGCCTGGCCTGCAATATACACTGAAATGGATTTGCCTATTTCGTATTCGAATTTTGTAACATGTCTTATGTATTTCGGTACAATTGTATCAAGTCTTTTGAGTGCAAGACTGACTAAAAAACTTGGAACACCATTGGTTGTGGCGATAAGTACGGCCTTGACCGCTATTGCAATTCTCGGCTTTTCATTCTCAAAAAATATATTGATGCTTTGTATTTGCACAATTCCATTGGGGCTTGGTGCAGGTGGAATCGACAATGTTTTAAATACCTATGTTGCTCTTAATTATAAAGCATCCCATGTGAACTTTTTGCATTGTTCGTACGGTGTTGGTGTTACACTCAGTCCTTTTTTGATGTCTTTTACACTGAAACAAAGTAACAACTGGCAGGGTGGATACAGAATAATGTTTTTCTTCCAACTTGCTCTTACAATTATGTGCTTTTTATCAATACCAGTCTGGAAAAAGGTCAAAGAGCAAAAGGCAGAGGAGGACGAAACAAGACTTGTTTCAATTCCTTATCTTTTAAAAATTCCAATAGCAAGAAGCAGCCTTGTGATTTATTTCGGTTCATGTGCAATTGAATCTGTTTGTCTTGCGTGGGGAAGTACATTCCTTTTTAATTCAAAAGGGATTAGCCCAAGTAAAGCTGCAGGAATGATTACATTCTATTTTATTGGAATGACCTTGGGTAGATTTGTGTCAGGACTTGTAGCAAATAAGATTTCACCAAAAAAGATTATTGTTATTGGTGAGTTGGTGGTTTTAGTTGCGATTATTCTCACATTCTTTAAAAATCCAACGCTTGCAACAGTTGGTCTGTTTTTAATAGGTCTTGGAAATGGACCTGTTTTCCCAAATATGACACATTTAACTCCAATCAATATGGGTAGGGATATTTCACAGTCATTTATAGGACTTCAAGGCGCTGTGGCATATGGCAGTATTTTGATTTCGCCAATAACATTTGGCTTGCTTGCAGAAAAACTATCAACGGATATTTTCAGCATATTCCAGTTGATTGCCTTAATAATTACGATAGTTTCAACAGTTATGATGTTAAAACATTCAAAAATAACTCAACCAATGGTTGTAAAATAAAAAATCAACTTTTATTACATTTACTTTTTGAAAATTTGACCATACAATGCAGTTGAAACCGGTTTGAATTTTTTCGAGGAGAGATTTAAGATGGAAAAAACAATTGGTAAAAAACTTTATGAATTGAGAAAGCAGTCAGGGTTTACTCAAGATTATGTTGCTGAAAAACTTGGAGTATCTGCACAAGCAGTTTCAAAATGGGAAAATGATATTGCTTGTCCTGATATTATGACACTTCCACATATCGCAGGACTTTACGGTATTACTGTTGATGAACTCTTTAAAAATGATGATGTTAAATCAAATGTAAAATTTGAAAAAACAGAAAAAGTGGATGAGAATGAGCTTATACTCAGGGTGTATGTGGATACCTGTAACGGTGACGATATTAAAGTAAATCTTCCTTACCTATTTGTTAAAGAGCTTATAAATGTAGGTAAAGATATTTCATCTGTGTTTACAGGTATAGATTTAAGTGGTGTAAATTTTGAAAGCATTTTCAAAATGGTCGAACTTGGTGTGCTTGGTGAAATTGTTTCTGTTAAAACTCAAAACGGTGACGACATACGGGTGGTTATTGAAAAATGAAAGTTGTTTATCCTAAAAACAATTTAAATAAAACTATAAAAATACCTAATTGGTTGATTTTCAACAGAGTATTATTTGGAGCGTTGAAATTATTCCTTATAACAAAACATCCATTATTTCTTAAACTCAGATACAGTCATTTAAAACCTTTAATAAAAAGAGCAAAGGATTACAAAGGTTTTGAGATAGTCACAGTCAATGGCAGACACGGTGAAATGGTAAGTGTTTTTCTGTAAAAACTTTTTTCAAAAAACTCTTGCATTTTCTATTGACATGTGATATTATATTTGAGCATTTGCGGTAGTCCGCAGAAAAATAACTATTATCTCGGGTGGTCCTCTGCTGAACTTCGGTACGAACACTTGAAAAAAATTAATTATCGGAGGTTAGTTATGGACGCATTAAAATTAATCGCAGAGGGTTGCGTTAAAGAAGCAAACCCAGCAATCAGAGTCGGTGACGTTGTTAAAGTACACGTTAAGATTCGTGAAGGCGAAAGAGAAAGAATTCAGGTATTCGAAGGAACAATCATTGCTCGCAAGGGTGCTGGTGTTTCTGAAACATTCACAGTACGTCGTGTATCATACGGTGTAGGTGTTGAAAGAGTATTCCCTGTTAATTCACCAAACGTTGCAAAGGTAGAGACAATCAGACGCGGTAAGGTTCGCAGAAGCAAGCTCTATTATCTTCGTGACAGAGTTGGTAAGGCTGCTAAAGTTAAAGAGCAGATATAATCTAATCGTCAAACAGAGCAGAGAGAAATCTCTGCTTTTTGTTTATCAAAAGGAGAATTACTATGGATTGGACCGAAATCAAAATTCACATTGATGCAGAAAACATTGACCGTGCAGCTGACATTGCAAGTATGGCTGTGCCTTATGGTATTTATATTGAAGATTATCGAACACTTGAACAAGAAGCTTGGGAAAT